>NZ_KV792646.1:0-6914 GCF_001808265.1 Klebsiella sp. HMSC16A12 | reverse complement strand
TTACCCGAAATCTGATTTATTCAACAAAGCCCATGACAATAAAACACTATCAATGATTTAGAGTCATTTCCACTGAACTGATCTGAGGAAGATAGAGCATCACATTATTTCCTGTTGAATTTAGATAATGACGCTCATATTACAAAGCCGGGCAAAATAATCAGCACCAGAAGGTGCTGATATATTGATGCATTCTACATTAGGCATGCTTATCTGCTATTTTTCTATAATGTTATGCTCAGGACCATAAGGGAAATGGGTAATGTTCTCTGCTGCATTTTCGGTGACTACCAGGATATCGTGTTCGCGATAACCGCCGTGTCCCGGCATGTTCTCTGGCAGCATGATCATCGGTTCCATTGAGACTACCATTCCCGGCGCTAAAACGGTTTCAATATCCTCGCGTAATTCTAAACCGGCTTCGCGGCCATAATAGTGGCTCAGTACGCCGAAGGAGTGACCATAGCCAAAAGTCCGATACTGCAGCAGGTCATGCTCGCGATAAATTTCATTGAGCGAGGCGGCGATATCGCAACAACGGGCGCCAGGGCGAATGAGCGCCTGCCCACGGCGGTGCACCTCACAGTTGATCTCCCAGTGACGCAATTGCTCATCGCTAGGCTGACCGAGGAACAGTGTACGCTCCAGCGCGGTATAGTAGCCGGCAATCATGGGAAAACAGTTCAGTGATAAAATATCCCCTTGCTTGAGGCGACGGGTCGTCACCGGATGGTGAGCACCGTCGGTATTCAGGCCAGACTGAAACCACGTCCAGGTATCGCGCAATTCAATATGCGGCAAGCGTTTCGCGATTTCCCGGGTCATCGCCGAGGTGGCTGCCAGGGCAACGTCATACTCCGGAACATCTTCGGCAATCGCTGCGACGCATGCCGCGCCGCCGAGGTCGGCGACCTGAGCACCAATTTTAATCAGCGCAATCTCTTCGGCAGACTTAATCATGCGCATACGCATCGTCGCCGGTGCAATATCAATAAACTGTGTCTGAGAAAGGTAATGGCAAAATTTAGCGCGCTGTTCGATCGTTACATGATCGCCTTCCAGTGCAATCCGCCGGCTATTATCAGGAACCACTTTACGTACTGCACGGTAATAATTATCGCGCTGCCAGTCCGTGTAAACGATATTTGCACCGTAGCTGCGGCGCCATCCCTGACCTCCATCGATATTGGTGGTAATTAAAAATGACTGGCTCGGTGTCACTACCAAGGCATACTGGCGACCAAAACTACAATATAAAAAATCGCCGTAGTAATTAATATTATGAATCGAGGTTAAAATAACTGCATCAATGCTGTCTGCTTCCATGGTGGCCCGTAATCCCGACAGTCGGCGCTGCATCTCATGGGAGCTGAACGTTCCTTTAACTTTTTGCCCATTAGCTAATTCAATAATATCTGGCATGCTCATAATAAACTCCGTCGTTGATAATGGCGTGATGCCATCATCTGGAAAATGATATCTTGCTACAAACGGAGATTATTAATTTGCCGTCATTAGCCGGCCTTATGCAGCGTATATTCACCGAGAATTTGCGTTCGCTCTGCAATATGACGTGCGGTTTCTTGTGTCAGCCAGTTAATCAACGCCTGAACGCGTGGCCGTTTCTCATTATTACGCGGGCAGGTTAACCACACCTGTCCGTCTTCGACGATATCGGTAAAAGGGCGAATCAGTGCGCCATTGCTCACTTCCATCGCACACAAAGAGTGACGGCTTAAGGCGATTCCTTGGCCGGCGCAGGCGGCCTGGAGTACGAGGTCAGCGCGGGAAAATCCGGTTCCCGCCTCGACATTCAGGTCATAGAGCCCGAGGCGGGCAAAATAGGAGCGCCAATGGGTGCTATAGGCATTTTGCGGCATGGAATCATGCAGTAAGCGCAAACCACAGAGTTCGCTGTAACTGCGCAGATGCCGTGTTTTCAACAAATCCGGGCTGATCACGGGATAGATCACATCGTTGAACAGATGCCGTTGAATTAGATTTTTATCATCAACCCAAAAAGGAGTGATGGCGATATCGACCGCGTCAGATTTAAAATTGGCGGGCGTCATATCGGCATCAATTTCCAGGCTGATAGGGTACTGCTCATAAAACTGATGCAATCGGGGAAGCAGCCATTTGGTGGCAAAGGACGGCATAACTCGAATCTTTATGGTGCCCTCAAGGGTTTCTTCACCGGTTTGGTGCAACGTAGTTTCGAGGATGGCAAAGGCCTGGCGCACTCCGATAAAAAGTTGTTCACCCTGCGGGGTTAAGCGTAGTCCCGCGGGAGTGCGGTGAAAGACCAGATAGCCAAGTTGCTGCTCAAGCGATTGAATTTTTTGGCTTACTGCACTCTGAGTAAGAAAAAGATCCTGCGCGGCACGGGTAAAACTGAGATTGCGCGCTGCGGCATCAAAGTAGCGTAAACCGTCGAGAGACGGCAAACCTGGTTTTCGTTGCATCATCGGTTTCTCTTTTGCTAAATAACCTGTAATAAGCACTATTCATGCCAAAATCACCATTAGCCGTGCTAATAGTTATCAGTTAGAAACCACCGTTTGTCGCCGCTCAGCGAATGAATAAATATTATCATCGTCATTCAAACTCGCGGAGAAACATTGATGAAAAATAAACTGTGGCTATTACTTTCTATGTCTGCCTTACAACTTTCACCATTATTGATATCTACGGCCCAGGCTGATTTACTGGATGATATTAAGCAAAAAAAAGAAATAGTGATTGCCACCGAAGCGCGCTATGCCCCTTTTGAAATGCTTGAAGATGGCAAAATAGTCGGTCTGGGAAAAGATATTCTCACGGAAGTGATGAAAGGATTACCCGGGGTGAAAGTGGTTCAGCTGGATATTCCATTTCAGGGGATTTTGCCCGGCCTGGAAAGCAAACGATTTGACTTTGTGGCAACTTCTTTAACCATCACTCGCGATCGTGAAGCAAAATTTGCTTTTACCGCTCCCTTTTCTGACGCCAGCGTGGCCATTCTGAAACGCAAAGGGGATAGCCGCATTAATAGCGCCAAAGATCTCCAGGGCATGATTGTCGCCAGCCAGGCCGGGGCGCCGCAAATTGCGGTGCTAAAAGAATATGAAGCATCGGTACTTAAACCCACCACCGGTCACGGCGTTAAAGAAATAAAAGCCTTTATTGATTATAACGAAGCCTATGCGGCATTAGCGGCGCACCGTGTTGATGCGGTTGTGCAATCGCTGCCGAACCTCGCGCCGTTGGTAAAGACCCGTGGTGATACGTTTGAAATTGTACGCCCACCGTTTGGCCCGGCCACTTGGTACGCATGGGCCGGAAGAAAGGATGCGGATAGCGCCTCACTGGTCAAATTTATCAGCGACGGCATTGTGCAGTTGAATAAATCGGGAAAACTGGCGCAGCTACAAACGAAGTGGCTGGGTTTTTCTATGGCCGTTCCTGAGCAAGTTCCGACCCCGGCAAACTAATTTGATGGATACTGGAGGGCAATATGTTTGATATTTCAGTGGTGTTTCCCTATTTCCCTCAGCTATTAATTGGCGTGCTCAGTACTCTGGCTGTATCGCTGAGCGCGATTGTCATAGGATTGATCCTCGGTTGGTTAATTTGCCTGGGGTTAAACTCTCCGCGGCGTCTCGTGCGTTGTTTTTGCAAAACCTATGTCAGTTTTTATCGTGGAACGCCGTTACTGGTCCAGTTGATATTAATATTTTATGCTTTGCCAACAGTAGGGATCACGCTTTCACCATTGCTGGCGGCGGTTGTGGCTCTCTCATTAAATACCGCAGCCTTTCAAGGAGAGATTCTTCGGGCTGGCTTTAAAATGTTGCCCAAAGGCCAACTGGAAGCGGCACGAGATTTTGGTTTTTCAGCGGCGCAAACGCTGTTTTATATTCAGATGCCGCAGGTGTTGCGCGCCATGATGCCGGCTTTGATTAATGAAACCATCGATATTATCAAAAACTCGGCATTGGTCTCGGTGGTGGCGGTCCATGAGTTGATGAGAGTGACTCAAACGCTGGCCTCAACCACCTATCGGCCGCTGGAGTTTTATACGGCATGCGGTCTCCTTTATTTTCTGACCTCGTGGGGGCTGAGTATTGTTGGCACCAGGTTAGAGAAAAACCGCTCATCTTCGGCTCAAAGGGTATTAGCACAATGAATGTTGAAATACTTTTTACCTATAAAGATGCCATTGCCGCCGGTATTTTAATGACCCTAAAAATGAGTCTCGGCGGTATCCTGCTGGGGCTGGCGATCGGGCTATGTTTTTTTCTTCTCGAAAGACAAAAACCTGCTTTATTTAATGTGATATATCATGCATGGATTAATGTGTTTCGCGGCACGCCGTTACTGGTGCAGCTCTTTTTAGTCTTTTATGGTGGACCCTATATAGGTATTAATCTCGAGGCGCAACAGGTCGGGGTACTGTGCCTGGGATGTTATGGTTCCGCTTATTTTGCGGAAATATTTCGTGCGGGTCGCAATGCTGTCTCAGGTGGGCAAGTTGAAGCGGCGGCAGACCTGGGGTTAAGTCCATGGCAAATATTTACTTTCATTGTCTGGCCGCAAATGCTCGCGCGCATTATCCAGCCATTGATTGGCCAGAGCGTCATTTTGGTAAAAGAGTCGTCGGTGCTATCCATTATTACGGTCGGTGAACTCACCAATACCGCCATGACCATTGCTAACCAGACCTATGCGATGGTTGAAATCTACGCCTTAATGGCCATTGTCTATTGGGGGATCGCGATCGGTATCTCCCGTCTGGGTAATAAAATAGAGCGCCATTATTCTTATTCTCAATTAAGCCGAGGTTAATACTATGCGTGATTATGCTATTGAGATTAACAACCTCAATAAACATTATGGCGAAAACCATGTTCTACGTGGCATCGATGTCAGCATTTCTCCCGGAGAAGTCATCTGCGTGATTGGTGGCTCAGGGTCGGGTAAATCCACGCTGTTACGCTGTATTAACTTTTTGGAAGATTATAGCTCCGGCAGCATTCTGGTGAATGGCGAGAACGTCGGCTATGAACCTCTCGGCGGGGAAAAACGCCGGCGTTTAAGCGACAAGGAAAACCGTCAGGCTTTACGCGACGTCTGTATGGTCTTTCAGCAGTTTAATCTGTGGCCGCATATGACGGTACTCGATAACGTAGCCACGCCGTTGCGGCGGGTTAAAAAGGTCTCCCGTGAAGCAGCCTACTCCGAAGCGAAAACGCAACTGGCACGGGTTGGTCTGGCAGACAAAGCCGATAGCTGGCCCGCGATGTTATCCGGTGGTCAGCAGCAGCGCGTTGCCATCGCCCGGGCATTGACCATGAAACCCGCCATTATGCTGTTCGATGAACCGACTTCAGCGCTTGATCCGGAGCTGGTCGGGGAGGTGCTAAAGGTCATCCGCAATCTTGCCGATGATGGTATGACCATGATGATTGTGACCCATGAGATGGGGTTTGCCGCTAAAGTCTCCGATCGGGTGCTGTTTCTTGCCGATGGCTGCATTGAAGAGCAGGGAGCACCGGCGCAACTGTTCCATCAGCCGAAAAGCCCGCGGCTGCAGTATTTTTTGTCGTCGTGGAGTGAGCGCCAGTCGGGGGCTAGATTACCTGAAAGGGCATTGAAGGAGTCAGCATGAAGCAAGGGATTACATTTGGCGTACTCGCTGGCGCATGCTGGGGATTCATCTTCCTGCCACCGGTACTGCTACCCGAGATCTCACCACTGCTGTTAACCTGCGGTCGCTTTGCTACCTATGGGATACTGGCGGCAATATTACTTATACCTCAATGGCGCAACATTGCCCGTGTATGGCATCATCGCGATCTGCTGACGCTAATCCGTCTTTCGCTGATGAGCAATGTTTTCTATTTTCTGCTCGTCGCGGTGGCCGTACAGCAGGTCGGTATTGCCGCGACATCGTTAGTGATAGGTTTAATTCCGGTGATGGTTCCGGTGCTTGGTCGCAGGGACCAGCATGCTCCGCCCTTCAGGCAATTATTGCTGCCGATGACGGCTATCATTGCTGGTGTGGTGCTGATTAATCTGCATGCGATACAAACATCATCGCACCAAGTTACAGAAGGAAAACGGCAGATGCTGGGGATCCTTTGTGCCTTCGCTGCATTACTGTGCTGGAGCCGTTACGCTGTCGAGAACTCCCGCTGTCTGAAAAAACTCCCTTACACCAGTAACCAGTGGTCTCTCCTGATAGGCCTGTGTACGGGATGTATTTCGGTACTGCTATGGCTCATCGCCAGTATATTCAGGTTTTCTGCAGTTGACTTGTCGTTACCGGAACACACCCAAACGCTCTTTTGGATAACGAACATGATGTTAGCCGTGGTCTCCTCATGGCTGGGATATCTGGCGTGGAATCTCTGTTCCCGGCGTCTTCCGGTATCACTGACAGGGCAGATGGTGGTTTTTGAAACCCTTTTCGCGCTGCTATATGGTTTTATCTATTCACAGCGCATTCCGGATCTCCAGGAAAGTGCCGCTATTACGCTGTTAATTGGTGGGGTTATGTTTACGTTACATTACCATCAGCACAATCATGGCGGCGACGTGAGTAATACTTCAGAAGTCAATCGGAGTTAATTATGGCTTCACCAGATTCTCGTACATGAATAGACTGGCCCTTGGAATCTTCAGACAGTTGGTATCACTTAAGTTATTGATAGTATTAATACTCATTTTTAGGCTAGTCGCTGGAATCCGGATAATTGGGGTAAGTTTGGATATCGAAAATTATTGTACTATAAGGGCTTCCCCGGCATGTCAACGCCGGTGTTTACGGTTTCTGTCTGCACTACAGTTAAAAATAAAGGGGAGAGTTTGCGGTACTATAAACGGTCATAATGAATCGTTATCGATTCGGACCCTGATGAAAGACGCGCGTG
>NZ_KV792645.1:30486-60569 GCF_001808265.1 Klebsiella sp. HMSC16A12 | reverse complement strand
CAAACTACGCTGAAGCCACAGATAACATAAAGGACTTTCCAGCGATGCTTCGCCTCACCCTGGCCCTCTCCCGGGAGGAGAGGGAACCGTCCGGCGGTCGTTTCCGCCTCACACCGCTCCCTGCGCCATGAGAGACCTAACGCAGAAAATTATCCGGAAGCGCAATGTGCGCTTAAGCCGCAGATAACATAAAGGACTCCCGGCGGAGCTTTCCCTCACCCTACCCCTTTAACTTCGGATCCAGCGCATCGCGCAGGCCATCTCCCAGCAGATTAAACGCCAGCACGGTCACGAAAATCGCCACCGCCGGAAAGAGCGCCACGTGCGGAGACATCACCATATCCGCCCGCGCTTCGTTAAGCATCGCGCCCCACTCCGGGGTGGGCGGCTGCGCGCCGAGGCCGAGAAACGACAGACTGGCCGCCGAAATAATCGATACCCCAATGCGCATGGTGAAATAAACCACGATCGATGACACCGTCCCCGGCAGAATATGGTTGAACAGAATGGTGGCGTCGCTGGCGCCGATGCTGCGCGCCGATTCAATAAAGGTCTGCTGCTTCAGAACCAGCGTATTGCCGCGCACCAGACGAGCAAACGCCGGGATCGAGAAGATCGCCACGGCGATGATCACGTTGGCCATCCCGCTGCCCATGACGGCGACCACCGCGATCGCCAGCAGGATCCCGGGAAAGGCGAACAACACGTCGCAAAGTCGCATAATGAGCCGGTCCCACCAGCCCTCATAGTAGCCAGCCAGCAGCCCAAGCACCGTGCCGATGGCCGCGCCAATCAGCACCGCCAGTACCCCGGCGGCCAGCGAGATCTGCGCCCCGACCAGCACCCGGCTGAAAATATCCCGTCCCAGGGAGTCGACTCCGAACCAGTGCACCAGCGAAGGTCCCTCGTTCAGTCGGTCGTAGTCGAAATAATTTTCCGCATCGTACGGCGCTATCCATGGGGCAACGATGGCTACCGCAATCAGCAACAGCACGAAAATACCAGCGCCCATCGCCACCGGCTGGCGACGAAAGCGCCGCCAGAACTCATGCCAGGGGGTATGGATCTCGCCGGGTCTGATGCCCGGCATGGCGTTCAGCGCCGCCTGCCTTCTCCAGTTAAGCAATCGCACCTTACTTATACCTGATAGCCGGGTTTATGGCCGCGTACAGCACATCCACCACTAAATTGATAAGAATAAACTCCAGCGAAAAGAGCAGCACTTCCGCCTGAATCACCGGATAATCGCGCATCTCCACCGAATCGACCAGCAAGCGCCCAAGCCCCGGCCAGTTAAACACCTTCTCCACAACGATCGACCCGCCGAGCAGAAAGCCGAACTGCAGCCCCATCATGGTCACCACCGGGATCATCGCATTGCGCAGACCATGCTTGAGCACCACCCGCGTTTCGCTCACCCCCTTCGCCCGGGCGGTGCGCATATAGTCTTCATGCAGCACATCGACGAATGACGCGCGGGTAAAGCGCGCCATGACCGCCGCCACCGCCGCGCCAAGGGTCAACGACGGCAAAATATAGTGCCGCCAGCTGTCGGCCCCCACCGTCGGCAGCCAGCCCAGCTCAACCGAAAACACCTGCATCAGCAGCATACCAAGGGCAAAAGCCGGAAACGAAATGCCGCTCACCGCCAGCGCCATTCCCAGACGGTCGGGCCAGCGATTGCGCCACACCGCGGCCGCAATCCCCGCCGCCATCCCGAACAGTACCGCCCAGCTCATGCTGGCCAGCGTCAGCCACAGCGTGGGCATAAAGCGACTGGCAATCTCACTGGCAACGGGACGCCGCGAGGCCATGGAAATGCCAAAATCGCCGCGCAGCACGTTGGTGATGTAGTGCCAGAACTGGACATGCAGCGGCTGGTCAAGCCCCAGCTGCTGGCGCACCATTGCCACCACCTGGGCATCGGCCTCAGGTCCGGCAATCAGCCGCGCCGGGTCACCGGGCAGCATATGGACGAACAGAAACACCAGCACCGCGACGATAAGCAGAGTGGGGATCAGGCCCAGCAGGCGCTTAATCACATAATTCAGCATCGCTCCCTCCCATTCCGGGAGAGAGGACGCATGAAGATGAACATGATCACGGCGTCAGGTCCGCCTGTTCGAAGCTAAAGCCGGTATCCGGCTGGATATAGAAACCGGTGAGGTTCTTGCTGTGGGCGGAGACCAGTTTCTCGACCACCAGCGGCACCCACGGCGACTCTTTCCAGATAATATCCTGCGCCTCTTTATAGAGTTTGGTTTTCTGTTGCGGATCGGTGGTTTTCAGCGCCTCGCTCAGCGCGTTATCCACCTGCGGGTTGCTGTAAAACGCGGTATTAAATAGCGTCGGCGGCCAGTTTTGCGAGGCGAACAGCGGCGACAGCGCCCAGTCGGCTTCACCGGTGGAGGCGGACCAGCCGGTATAGAACATCCGTACCCCGCTCTCTTTCTGACCTTTACCTTCCACTTCCGCCGCCCGCTGACCAGCGTCCATCGCCGTCACCTGCGCCTTAATCCCCACCTGCGCCAGCTGCTGCTGGGTGAACTGCAGTACTTTCTGCGCGGTGCTGTGATTATGTGATGACCACAGCGTGGTGCTGAAACCGTTAGGGTAGCCCGCCTCTTTCAGCAGCTGGCGCGCTTTCGCCGGATCGTATGGCCAGGCGGTGTAGGTCTGGGCATAGGCGATCGACGGCGGCACCACTCCGGTCGCCGGGGTGGCGTATCCGGCGAACGCTACCTTCACCAGCGCCTGACGGTTAATCGCATAGTTGATGGCTTCCCGTACCTTCGGATTATCGAACGGCTTCTGCGTCACGTTCATGCTGATGTAGCGCTGCAAGATCGACGGGCTGGCCACCAGCTCCAGTTTGCTGTTTTTCGCCAGCAGTGGCGCCTGTTCGTAAGGGATCGGGAAGGCGAACTGCGCCTCGCCGGTCTGCAGCATCGCCGCCCGGGTATTGTTATCCACCACCGGACGCCAGGTGATAGAATCCAGCTTTGGCAGCCCCGGCTGCCAGTACCCATCGAACTTGCTGACCTTCACAAAATCCGTCTGGTTCCAGGTGTCGAGCTTATAAGGCCCGGTGCCCACCGGGTGGAAGCCGATATCCTTACCATATTTTTTCAGCGCCGCCGGCGAAATCATCGCTGTCGCCGGATGGGCGAGAATGTTAATAAACGCCGAGAAGGGCTGCTTCAGGGTAATTTTGACCGTAGTCGGATCGACCGCCTCGGTACTGGCGATATTTTTATACAGGTTATAGCGCTTGAGATGGTTATCCGGGTTACTCGCGCGATCGAGGTTAGCCTTTACCGCCTCGGCGTTAAAGTCAGTGCCATCCTGGAATTTCACCCCGCTGTGCAGCTTAATGGTGTACACCAGGCCGTCCGGTGACACGGTATAGCTCTCAGCAAGAACGTTTTGCAGCTTCATCTCTTTATCAAGGCCGAACAGGCCTTGATAAAAGGACTTCGCCACCGCCTGCGACAGGGTATCGTTGGCATCATAGGGGTCGAGGGTCGTGAAGTTAGACCCGACCGCCACCACCACATCTTTGGCGGCAAAGGCGGGAGCGCTCGCCAGGGCTGCCGCGATACTCAGCGCCAGCCACCATTTGCGTGAAACAGGTTGTGTCATCGTGTTCTCCTGAAAAGATGCGTTATGTGTTGTTATGTTCTGCCCAGCACATCGGCGGATTCGCGGGCGACGAAGTGGCCCGGCCCGACCTGCTGCAACGGCACGCTGGCGATCTCCTCGCCCCGCTTATAAATATTGCCCGGGACGTCATCAGACAGCAGAACCCGCTGCGGATGACGGTGGCCCGGGTCGGCCACCGGTACGGCGGCCATGAGCTTACGGGTATAGGGGTGCTGCGGGTTTTCAAACACCGCGCGGCGCGGGCCTATTTCGACAATGCGACCGCGATACATCACCGCCACGCGGTGGCTGATGCGCTCCACCACCGCCATATCATGGGAAATAAACAGAAACGCGATGCCCATCTCGCGCTGCAGGTCGAGCATCAGATTGATAATCTGCGCCCGAATGGAGACATCCAGGGCCGACACCGACTCGTCGGCTATCACCACCTTCGGATTCAGCGCCAGCGCGCGGGCAATGCAGATCCGCTGCCGCTGGCCGCCGGAAAAGGCATGGGGATAGCGCCAGGCATGCTCCGGCTGCAACCCCACGCGCTTCAGCAGCCAGGCGACCCGCTCACGCGCTGCTTCCCCACGCAGCAGGCCATGCACCCGCAGCGGCTCCATAATCGAATCGCCGACCGTCTGACGCGGATCAAGCGAGGCGTAAGGATCCTGAAAAATAAACTGAATATTGCGCCGCAGAGCCTGCAGCTTGCCGCCGGCGAGGGTATCGATCCGCTGACCGTCGAAGGTAATGGTGCCTCCCTGGGTCTCTACCAGCCTCAGCAGCGCCCGGCCGGTGGTCGACTTGCCGCAGCCGGACTCGCCCACCAGCGACAGGGTCTCTCCCGGCCAGAGATCAAAACTGACCTTCTCCACCGCATGCACTTCGCGCGTCACGCGATTGAGCAGCCCGCTGCGCACCGGAAAACGGGCCACCAGGTCACGCACCTGCAGGATCGGCTCGCCGGCGACTACCGTATCGGGCGTTTCGCTCTCCGCCAGCGGCTGGCCCGGCAGCGGAAAACGGCGCGGCAGATCCTGGCCACGCATCTCCCCCAGCCGCGGGACCGCCGCCAGCAGCGACTGCGTATTCGGGTGCTGCGGCGAACGAAAGATCTCCTCAACGCTGCCGGTCTCTACCGCCTCACCGCGATACATCACCAGCACCCGATCGGCGATATCGGCCACGACGCCCATATCGTGGGTGATAAAGATCACCCCCATCGCCATCTCCTTTTGCAGGACGGCAATGAGTTGCAGAATTTGCGCCTGGATGGTGACATCCAGCGCCGTGGTTGGCTCATCGGCTATCAACACCGCCGGCCGACAGGAGAGCGCCATGGCGATCATCACCCTCTGGCGCATGCCGCCGGAGAGCTGGTGCGGATAGCGCGAGAGCATCTCTTCCGCCTGGGGAATACGCACCTGATCGAGCATCTTTTTCGCCGCGCGCAGCGCCTCTTCGCGCCCCAGCCCCTGGTGCAGGCGCAGGGATTCGGCAATCTGCTCGCCGATGGTAAAAACCGGATTCAGCGAGGTCATCGGCTCCTGAAAAATCATGGCCAGATCCGCGCCGCGTACCCGGCGCATCTCAGCGTCCGTTTGCTCATTGAGCGCGATCACCTGCCGGTTACGCCGCCGCAACCACAGCCCCTCGCTGTTCACCTCGCTGCTGGCCGCGTCTAGCAGACGCATCAGCGCCAGCGCGGTCACCGATTTTCCCGAACCGGACTCACCCACTATCGCCAGCGTCTCGCCGCGGCGCAGGCTGAAGGAAAGCTGACGCACGGCCTGCACCTCCGGCGCATCCTGCTGGCGGAACGCCACGTTCAGGTTGCGCACCACCAGCACTTCGCAGGTATCGGTTTCGTGAGTTTGCGACACTCGCCCTCTCCCTTGTTCTATTCGCGATAAATGCCAATGGTCGGCGTATCGCCGGCATAGCACCAGGCGCGGTACATGCCTTCACTGTTAAACGGTAAAACGACGTTGCCTTCGCGATCGACGGCTATCAGCCCACCGCTGCCGCCGAGAGCCGGCAGTTTCTCCATCACCACCCGCTCGCAGGCGGAATAGAGACTGAGCTGCCCATACTCCATCAGGGCGGCGATATCGTAGGCCGCCAGGGTGCGCATAAAGACTTCGCCGGTGCCGGTACAGGAGACCGCCACGCTGGCATTATTGGCATAACACCCCGCGCCCGGCAGCGGGCTGTCGCCGACGCGTCCGGGCAGTTTGTTGGTCATGCCGCCGGTGGAGGTCGCCGCCGCCAGATTGCCGGCCAGATCGAGCGCCACCGCGCCGACGGTGCCCATTTTCTGGCGTTCGTCGAGGGGAGCGGCGTGGTGGTCGAGGATAATCTCCCCGCCCGCTTTCGCCTCCTGCAGCTGCAGCAGCCTTTCAGGAGTGGAAAAGAGATCGTTATCCACGCGCGCCATCCCGTGGGAGATGGCAAAATTTTCCGCCCCCTCGCCGATCAGTAATACGTGCGGACTCTTCTCCAGCACCAGACGCGCCGCCAGCACCGGATTACGCAAATGTTTGACCCCGGCTACCGCGCCAGCCTGCAGGCTGTAGCCGTCCATTACGCAGGCGTCCAGCTCGTGGGTTTGATCGCGGGTAAATACCGCGCCCATTCCGGCGTTGAACAACGGACACTCCTCCAGCAGCCGAACGGCCTCGGTCACGGCATCCAGCGCGCTGGCGCCCGCGGCCAACATTTTCTGCCCGCTTTCGACGATAGTCGACAGCGCCGCCACATACTCTCGCTCCCGCTCCGGCGTCATTTGCGCGCGAGAAATCGCCCCTGCGCCGCCGTGAATTGCTATAACCGCCTTGCCCATTTCGCCAGTCCTTAACGATGAAGTGGATCGCCCCTGCCCTGTCGTACCGCGGCGCGGCGCCGGTCACGTCATGAATAAGGGTATTGATATCATTATATTGCTGAATGTCTTATACAATTTTTGAATATAGAAAGAGCGGCGGGCGATGTAAAGCCTCGTACCCAGGTGGCATACAGCCCGCGCCGCTTTTCTGCCATAATAGGCGTTTTCGCTGTTTTGCCCGCAGGAGTGACCCATGGATTTTACCGCCGGACTGATGCCGCTCGACACAGCCCTCGCCCAGATGCTCGATCGTATTACGCCGCTGAACGCGACGGAAACTGTACCGCTGTTGCAGGCCTTCTCGCGTGTGACCGCCCATGACATCGTCTCCCCGCTGGATGTGCCCGGCTTTGATAACGCGGCGATGGATGGCTATGCCGTCCGGCTGAACGACCTTCGCGACGGCGCGGCGCTGCCGGTCGCCGGTAAGGCCTTCGCCGGCCAGCCGTTCAACGACGCCTGGCCGTCTGGCACCTGTATCCGCATCATGACCGGCGCGCCGGTGCCGGAAGGCTGCGATGCGGTGGTGATGCAGGAAGAGACTGAACAGACCGAGGCCGGCGTGCGCTTTATCGCGCCGGTAAAAGCCGGGCAGCATATTCGCCGCCGCGGAGAAGATATTGCCCACGGCGCGGTGGTCTTCCCGGCGGGGACACCTCTGACGGTGGCCGAGCTGCCGGTGCTGGCCTCGCTGGGCATTGCCGAGGTCGAGGTGGTGCGCAAGGTACGCGTCGCGGTCTTCTCAACCGGCGATGAGCTGCAGCTGCCGGGTCAACCGCTCGGCGACGGCCAGATTTACGATACCAACCGCCTGGCAGTGCACCTGATGCTGCAGCAGTTGGGCTACGAGGTCATTAACCTCGGCATTATTCCTGACGACCCGGCGAAGCTGCGCGACGCCTTTATCGCCGCCGACCAGCAGGCCGATGTGGTCATTAGCTCAGGCGGCGTCTCGGTGGGTGAAGCCGATTACACCAAAACTATCCTCGAAGAGCTGGGGGAGATCGGCTTCTGGAAGCTGGCGATTAAGCCGGGGAAACCCTTCGCCTTCGGCAAGCTCAGCAGCAGCTGGTTCTGCGGCCTGCCGGGTAACCCGGTGTCTGCCACCGTCACCTTCTGTCAGCTGGTGCAACCCCTGCTGGCGAAACTCTCGGGCAAGCACGGCCCGCTTCAGGCGCCCCGCCTGCGGGTCCGCGCCGCCACGCGCCTGAAAAAGTCGCCTGGCCGCCTCGATTTTCAGCGCGGTATTCTGCAGCGTAACCCGGACGGCGAACTGGTGGTGAACACCACCGGCCATCAGGGCTCGCACATTTTCAGCTCCTTCAGCCTCGGCAACTGCTTTATCGTGCTGGAGCGTGAGCGCGGCCATGTTGAAGCAGGTGAATGGGTCGAGGTCGAACCCTTCAGTCACCTGTTTGGGGGGCTGTAATGACCGTTGAGCTGAGCGATGAAGAGATGCTGCGCTATAACCGGCAGATCGTCTTGCGCGGTTTTGATTTTGACGGCCAGGAGCGGTTAAAAGCCGCTCGCGTGCTGGTGGTCGGCCTCGGCGGGCTCGGCTGCGCCGCCGCGCAGTATCTGGCCGCCGCCGGGGTCGGGCAGCTCACCCTGCTCGATTTCGACACTGTCTCGCTCTCCAACCTGCAGCGCCAGACGCTGCACAGCGACGCCACCCTCGGCCAGCCGAAGGTGGATTCCGCCCGCGAGGCGCTGGCGCGCATTAACCCCCACGTCCGTCTGGTCCCGCTCAATGCCTTGCTGGATGAGACCGCGCTGGCGGCGCAGATTGCCGATCACGATCTGGTGCTCGACTGCACCGACAACGTCGCCATTCGCAACCAGCTTAACGTCGGCTGCTTTCAGCACAAAACCCCACTGGTCTCCGGAGCGGCGATCCGTATGGAGGGGCAAATCAGCGTCTTTACCTATCAGGATGGCGAACCCTGCTACCGCTGCCTGAGCCGTCTGTTCGGCGAAAATGCCCTCACCTGCGTCGAAGCCGGGGTAATGGCCCCGCTGGTGGGCACCATCGGTTCGCTGCAGGCGATGGAGGCGATTAAGCTGCTGAGCGGCTACGGCACCCCTGCCAGCGGAAAAATCGTCATCTACGATGCCATGACCTGCCAGTTTCGCGAAATGAGGCTGATGCGTCACCCGCAGTGCGAGGTATGCGGCTCGCACTGACCCTCACACCGGCGACGAGAGTCGCCGGTGGTTTTGTGACCGCTCTCGTTATTTTCTCCTCTCTGACTTATCCCCATCCCGCTTGTTGATTTGCGTCAACATAACTTTCATTCGAAAGTGTTTTTATATTCATACGCAAACAAGAGGATAAGCCATGATCTTCAACATCCAGCGCTATTCCACCCATGACGGCCCAGGGATCCGCACCGTCGTCTTCCTGAAAGGCTGCTCGCTGGGCTGCCGCTGGTGCCAGAACCCGGAGAGCCGCGCCCGTAGCGAAGATCTGCTGTATGACTCGCGGCTGTGCCTGGCCGGCTGCGAGCTGTGCCAGCAGGCGGCGCCGGCGGTTATCACCCGCACCCTCGATGGCCTGATCATTCACCGGCAAAACGTTAACGACAGCCATATCGCCGCGCTGCGCGACTGCTGCCCCACCACCGCGCTCACGGTGTGCGGCGAGGAGAAGAGCGTCGAGGAGATCATGGCGACGGTGCTGCGTGATAAACCATTCTACGATCGCAGCGGCGGTGGCATCACTCTTTCCGGCGGCGAACCCTTTATGAACCCAACGCTGGCGCAAGCGCTGTTCGAAGCCAGTCATCAGGCAGGCATTCACACCGCCGTGGAAACCTGCCTGCACGTGCCGTGGAAATACATTGAACCGTCTTTACCCTTTGTCGACCTGTTTCTCGCCGATCTGAAGCACGTTGACGAGGCCGTTTTTCAGCAGTGGACCGACGGCAGCGCCCGCCGGGTGCTGGATAACCTGCAGCGTCTGGCGCAGGCGGGGAAAAAAATGATAATTCGCGTGCCGTTGATCCAGGGATTCAACGCCAGCGAAGCCGACATTGCCGCGATCACCGATTTTGCCGCCGATCGCCTGCAGGTCAGCGAGATCCATTACCTGCCGTACCACACGCTGGGAATGAACAAATACCAGTTACTCAGTCAGCCCTACACCGCACCGGACAAACCGCTGGACGCTCCTGAGCTGCTCGCCTTCGCGCAGGATTATGCGCAAAGCAAGGGGCTAACGGCGATATTACGAGGATAACCCTATGACTACCCTGAAGCTCAACACCCTCAGCGCCCGTATCCAGGCCCATAAAATGGCGCTGGTGCATATCGTCAAGCCGCCGGTCTGTACCGAGCGCGCCCGCCACTATACGGAGATGTATCAGCGGCATCTCGATAAACCGATCCCGGTGCGCCGCGCGCTGGCGCTGGCTCACCACCTGGCGGAGCGCACCATCTGGATCAAGCACGATGAGCTGATCGTCGGTAACCAGGCCAGCGAAGTGCGCGCCGCGCCTATTTTCCCGGAATACACCGTCAGCTGGATTGAGAAAGAGATCGACGATCTCGCCGACCGCCCCGGCGCCGGCTTCTCGGTCAGCGAGGAGAATAAACGCGTATTGCATGAAGTGTGCCCATGGTGGCGCGGCCAGACCGTACAAGACCGCTGCTACGGTATGTTCACCGATGAGCAAAAGGCGCTGCTCGCCACCGGCATTATTAAGGCGGAAGGCAATATGACCTCCGGGGATGCTCACCTGGCGGTCAACTACCCCCTGCTGCTGGAGAAAGGGCTCGACGGGATGCGTGCGAAAGTCGCCGAACGCCGCTCGCGTATCAATTTGACGGTACTGGAAGACCTGCACGGCGAGCAGTTCCTGAAAGCGATTGATATCGTGCTGGAAGCGGTCAGCGATCACAGCAAACGCTTCGCCGCGCTGGCGCGCGAGATGGCGACAGCAGAATCCCGCGAATCACGCCGCCACGAACTGCTGACGATTGCCGAAAACTGCGACGTCATCGCCCATGAGCCGCCGAAAACCTTCTGGCAGGCGCTGCAGCTGTGCTACTTCATTCAGCTTATCCTGCAGATTGAATCCAATGGCCATTCGGTATCCTTCGGCCGTATGGACCAGTACCTCTACCCGTACTACCGCCGCGACGTTGAGTTGCAACAGTCGCTGGATCGCGAACAGGCCATTGAGCTGCTGCACAGCTGCTGGCTGAAGCTGCTGGAGGTCAATAAGATCCGTTCCGGCTCGCACTCCAAAGCCTCTGCCGGCAGCCCGCTATACCAGAACGTCACCATCGGCGGCCAGAATCTGGTGGATGGTAAGCCGCAGGACGCGGTCAACCCGCTGTCCTATGCGATCCTGGAATCCTGCGGTCGCCTGCGTTCTACCCAGCCGAACCTCAGCGTGCGCTACCACGCCGGGATGAGCAACGACTTCCTAGACGCCTGCGTCCAGGTGATCCGCTGCGGTTTCGGCATGCCGGCGTTTAACAACGATGAAATCGTCATCCCGGAATTCATTAAGCTGGGCATTGAGCCGCAGGACGCCTACGATTACGCGGCTATCGGCTGTATCGAAACCGCGGTCGGCGGTAAGTGGGGCTACCGCTGCACCGGCATGAGCTTTATCAACTTCGCGCGGGTGATGCTGGCGACGCTGGAAGGCGGCCGCGATGCCACCAGCGGTCAGGTATTCCTGCCCCAGGAGCATGCCCTGTCGAAAGGCAACTTCGCTAATTTCGACCAGGTGCTGACAGACTGGGATAACCAGATCCGCTACTACACCCGTAAATCCATTGAGATTGAGTACGTGGTCGATACCATGCTGGAAGAGAACGTCCACGATATTCTCTGCTCGGCGCTGGTCGATGACTGCATCGAACGGGCGAAAAGCATTAAGCAGGGCGGCGCGAAGTATGACTGGGTTTCCGGCCTGCAGGTGGGTATCGCCAACCTCGGCAACAGCCTCGCGGCGGTGAAAAAACTGGTCTTCGATCAGGGCGCCATCGGCCAGCAGGAGCTGGCGAAGGCGCTGGCGGAAGATTTCGACGGTCTGACCCACGAGCAGCTGCGCCAGCGGTTGATCAACGGCGCGCCGAAGTATGGTAACGATGATGACAGCGTCGACCAACTGCTGGCGCGGGCCTACCAGACCTATATCGACGAGCTGAAGCAGTATCACAACCCGCGCTATGGCCGCGGCCCGATTGGCGGCAATTATTACGCTGGCACCTCCTCTATTTCCGCTAACGTCCCGTTCGGCGCGCAGACCATGGCAACGCCGGATGGCCGTAAAGCGCATACCCCGCTGGCGGAGGGGGCCAGCCCGGCCTCCGGTACCGACCATCTGGGGCCGACGGCGGTTATCAGTTCGGTGGGCAAGCTGCCGACCGGGGCGATCCTCGGCGGCGTGCTGCTTAATCAGAAGCTGAATCCGTCAACGCTGGAGAACGAGTCCGATAAGCAGAAGCTGATGGTGCTGCTGCGCACTTTCTTCGAGGTGCACAAAGGCTGGCATATCCAGTACAACATCGTGTCGCGCGACACGCTGCTGGAAGCCAAGAAACATCCTGACCAGTACCGCGATTTAGTGGTCCGCGTCGCTGGATACTCGGCGTTCTTCACCGCCCTGTCGCCGGATACCCAGGACGATATCATCGCCCGTACCGAACATACGCTGTAATCCTTCGTGCCCGCTGGCGCTATGCTTAGCGGGCCAACCCTGTTCTGCAGGCCGGAAAAGACATGCCCTTCCGGCATTTTCTGAATGCGTGAACTTTCATTCGAAATAAATTTGTGCTCCTCATCACATTGTAATTAGAATGTTACTGGTCGAAGTTAAGCCAGGAGCACTCTCTTATGACCGTTAAAGTTATCGTCACCGATATGGACGGAACTTTTCTCAATGACGCCAAAACCTACGATCGCTCACGGTTTCTGGCGCAATTCGCCCAGTTGCAGCAGCTCGGCATTGAATTTGTTGTCGCCAGCGGCAATCAGTACTATCAGCTGATCTCATTTTTCCCGGAAATTCGCGAGCAGATTTCATTCGTCGCAGAAAACGGCGCTCTGGTTTATGAACATGGCAAGCAGCTGTTCCACGGCGAACTGACCCGCCACGAATCACAAGTGGTGATTGGCGAATTGCTCAAAGATCCGCAGCTCAACTTTGTCGCCTGCGGCCTGCAGAGCGCCTACGTCAGCGATAAAGCTCCGGACGCCTTTGTTGAGCTGATGTCGAAGCACTACCATCGCCTACAGCGGGTGAGCGACTATCACGCCATCGACGATACGCTGTTTAAATTCTCTCTCAACCTGCCGGACAGCGAGATCCCACAGCTGATTGATAAACTGCACGTGTCGCTCGACGGCATCATGAAGCCGGTCACCAGCGGCTTTGGCTTTGTCGATTTGATTATCCCTGGCCTGCATAAAGCCAACGGCATCAGCCGTTTGCTCAAGCGCTGGGATCTTTCGCCGCAGCAATGCGTCGCCATCGGCGACAGCGGCAATGACGCCGAAATGCTGAAGCTGGTGAAATACGCTTTCGCCATGGGTAACGCTGCCGACAGCATCAAGGCCATCGCCGGCTACACTACCGACGATAATAACCATGACGGCGCGCTGAACGTTATCCAGGCCGTCCTCGATAACACCCCGCCCTTCAACGCCTGACCCTTCGCCGGGGCATCGCGCCCCGGTTTTCCATTTTGTGCGCCGCAGCAAGATTTTAAACTTGCATTAACTCCATTTTAACTTAAATTAACGTTTGTAAGATTTTATACTTTCGAATGAAAGATACAGCGAGGTTATTATGGCTGCTCTCCCGACCCACGAAACACTTCCCGCCGATCACAAAGCGGCGATTCGCCAGATGAAACAGGCCCTGCGGGCGCAAATTGGCGACGTCCAGGCGGTGTTCGATAAGCTCTCAGCGCGCATCAGCGAGCGGCTGCAGGAGATTGAGACACTGAAAGCCGCAGGCCAGGAGGTCTGGCCAACCATTCCGTTCCGCGATATCGCCGAAGGAACAGTGAGCGATGAGCAGCGCGCGGCCATTAAGCGCCGGGGCTGCGCGGTTATTAAAGGCCACTTCCCACGCGAACAGGCGCTGGCGTGGGATACCGCGATGCTGGAATATCTGGACCGCAACCATTTCGACGATGTTTACAAAGGGCCTGGCGACAGCTTCTTCGGTTCGCTGGAGGCTTCGCGCCCGGAGATCTACCCGATCTACTGGTCGCCCTCGCAAATGCAGGCGCGGCAGAGCGATGAAATGGCGGCAGTGCAATCTTTTCTCAACCGCCTGTGGCGTTTTGAACAGAATGGCAAACGCTGGTTCGATCCGGACGTCAGCGTGATCTACCCCGACCGCATCCGCCGCCGCCCGCCGGGAACCACTTCGAAGGGGCTGGGGGCGCATACCGATTCCGGCGCGCTGGAGCGCTGGCTGCTTCCCGCCTATCAGCAGGTTTTCGCCAACGTTTTTAATGGCAATATCGACGCCTACGACCCGTGGGACGCCGCGCACCGTACCGAAGTGGAAGAGTATACCGTCGACAACACCACCAAATGCTCGGTGTTCCGCACCTTCCAGGGCTGGACCGCGCTGTCGGACATGATCCCGGGTCAGGGGCTGCTGCACGTGGTGCCGATCCCGGAGGCGATGGCTTATGTGCTGCTGCGCCCCCTGCTCGACGATGTGCCGGAAGATGAGCTGTGCGGCGTCGCGCCGGGCAGAGTGCTGCCGATCTCTGAGCAGTGGCACCCGCTCTTGATTAAAGCGTTAAGCTCGATTCCAGCGCTGAATGCCGGGGACTCCGTCTGGTGGCACTGCGACATCATTCACTCGGTGGCGCCGGTGGAAAATCAGCAGGGCTGGGGAAATGTGATGTACATTCCGGCCGCGCCGATGTGCGAGAAGAACCTCGCCTACGCGCAGAAAGTGAAAATCGCCCTGGAAAAAGGCGCCTCGCCGGGGGATTTCCCGCGCGAGGACTATGAAGCCAGCTGGCAGGGGCGCTTCACCCTGGAGGATCTGAATATCCACGGCAAACGGGCGCTGGGTATGCCGGTCTAATCGTCATACAGCCCCTGCGGCTCGACGGCGGTATGGCCTTTGCCCGGCCGGATCCGCCGTACCGAATCGCGTACCACCAGCGTGCCATGCAGCAGTAGCGAGCCGTGCGGCGCCTCCGGGCGCAGCAGGCGCTGCTGCAGGAGATGCACCGCCTCGCTGCCCAGCTCATCCCGCGGCACATGCACCGCGGTCAGCGGCACCTCCTGAATCGCCGCCAGATTAAATCCGTCAATGCTCATCACCGAGACATCCTGCGGCACCCGCAGGCCACGCTTTTGCAATGCGCTGACGGTGCCGGCGGCCATAAAATCGCCGCCCACCAGGAAGGCGGTGGGCAACGGCCTGCCCTGTAAGCCGTCAAGCCAGGCGCCCACCTGCTCTTCCGTCTCTCTGGCGCTAAAGTTGGCGACGCTGATAAGATCCCGGCTGGCGGTAAAGCGCAGATTACGCGCGCGCCACGCCTCCTGAATCCCCCCCAGCCGCAGCTCCATGGTATAGCGGCGCAGGCACATCACGTTCATCACCGCCCGATGCCCCATATCAAACAGATAGCGGGCCGCGCACTGGCCGATCAGCCGATGATCGGGAGCGATGGACGGCAGCCGCATCCCTTCATCCCGACAGTTGATCAATACGCAGGGTTTGCCCAGATCCGCCGCCAGGCCATGAATATGCGGATCGTCGATCCCCAGCAGCACCGCGGCCTGGGTCTCAGGTTCATTCATGCGGGCAAGAAACAGGTTGGCGTCGCTGTCGTTCTCATCCAGCGCGCAGTAGCGCAGGCGCACTTCATGCGCCGCCAGCGCGTTATTGATACTCTGGATCACCCGGTAGTAGAAGATATCCGATCGCTCATCGAATGCGCGCTGCGGGGCAAACACCAGCAGATGATTGAGCAGCAGACGCCCGGCGGCCAACCCCTGCATGACACCCAGCTCGCGGGCGCAGTCCAGCACCGCCCGGCGCGCCTTGTCGCTGGTATTCGCTTTCCCGGCCAGGACGCGTGAAACGGTGCTGGGCGATAGCCCGGTGCGGGCGGCAATTTCGGCGACGCGCAGCTTTTTATCCATTTTGTGATCCAGCTCCGATTGAAAAATGAAAGAATTTTCATAATCGCCAAAGCACACGTTACAAGCAAATTCCGCTGTCAAATATGCGATCTCGCTCATTTCATGAAAAAACTTGCATAAATAGCGCTTTGCCAGACGATTTTTCTGCCCTAGCCTGAATTGGTCCAATATCTCCCATACTAGTTATACCAATGATGTTGAGATTAAAAATAGACTATTCAAATAGTTAAAAAAAACCATGTGACCACTCAGGGAAAGAGGCCGTCACTTTCCCCCTACAAACGTCTTGTGGAGTGTGCTATGAGTCAAGGCCTCAACAATGATATCGCCGTCAGCAAAACGCGCCGGGTAGTGAAAAACCTGCGCTGGTGGGTACTGGTCCTGTTTTTACTTGGCGTTACCGTCAACTACATCACACGCAACTCGCTGGGAATTATCGCGCCGGAACTGAAAGCGACCCTCGGCATTACTACCGAACAATACTCGTGGATCGTCGGCGCGTTTCAGCTGGCTTACACGATTTTCCAGCCGCTGTGCGGCTGGCTTATCGACGTCATCGGCCTGAAGCTTGGCTTTATGATCTGCGCCACCCTGTGGGCGCTGGCCTGTATCGCCCACGCCGGGGCCGGTAGCTGGCTGCACCTGGCTATTTTGCGCTTCTTTATGGGTGGGGCCGAGGCGGCCGCTACTCCGGCGAACGCCAAAACCATCGGCGAATGGTTTCCGAAATCTGAACGCCCGATTGCCGCCGGCTGGGCTGGCGTTGGGTTCTCCATCGGCGCGATGCTGGCCCCGCCGATCATCTACTTCGCCCACGCCTCCTTCGGCTGGCAAGGGGCGTTTATGTTTACCGGCGCGCTGGCGCTACTGTGGGTAGTACTATGGTGGGCCTTCTATCAGACCCCGGAAAAGCACCCCAATCTCAGCAAAAGCGAGCTGGAGTACATCAAACAGGATAACGAAGCCCCGCCGGTAAAACAGCCCTTCTTTACCGCGCTCAAAACCGTCTCGAAAAATAAACGTTTCTACGGGATCGCCATTCCCGCCTTTATGGCCGAGCCCGCCTGGGCGGTGCTGAGTTTCTGGGTGCCGCTGTACCTGGCGAAAGAGCACGGCATGGATTTGAAGCAGATCGCCATGTTTGCCTGGCTGCCGTTTCTCGCCGCCGATCTCGGCAGCGTGGTCAGCGGCTACCTCACCCGCCTGTATGTTCGCTGGTTCGGCTGTACGCGAGTGAACTCGGTGATCGCCAGCTCGGTAACCGGCGCGTTCCTGATGCTCTCCCTGGCCCTCGTCGCCATCACCCGCGATCCCTATATCACCATCATCCTGATCTCCATTGGCGGCTTCGGCCATCAGATCATCTCCTGCATGCTCAGCGCGCTGGTGGTGGAGTCTTTCGACAAGGGACAAATGGCGACGGTCAACGGTATGCGCGGCTCCGCAGCGTGGATCGCCAGCTTCTTGTTCTCGTTATTAATCGGGGTGACCGCCGACAAAATCGGCTTCAACCCGCTATTTATCGCCATGGGTTTCTTTGACCTGATTGGCGCCGTTTTCCTGGTGGCATTTATTGCTGAACGTCGCGCCAAGCGCGCCTGAGAGTGGATGTAAGATATGAAGACGCTGAAACACTGGAGTTTGCATCAACAGCTGGAGCATCACGTTGAACTGACAGTCGATGGCCAGCACACCCTGTGCCTGTACGTACTGGAAGAGAATTTGTTCCGCGTCCTGCTAAAACGCCAGGGCCAGCTGGCGCTGGATCGCACCTGGAGCATCGCTCCGCAGCAGGATGTGCCGTGGGAAGGCCGCGCCCGGGATGACCTCAGCGGTTTTAGTCTCCCGGCCTGGCAGCTGGCCCAGGAGGGCGATACGCTGACTATCGCCACCCGCCAGCTGCGCGTCACCGTTCACCAGCCGCTGTGGCTGGAGTGGAGCTATCGCGACGAGGCCGGCGAATGGCAGCCGCTTGCCAATGACCGTCCGACCAGCGCCTACCTGGCGAATGCCCACGGCGACGGCGTCGCCCATTATCTGAGCCGCCGCAAAGACGAGCGTTTTTACGGCCTGGGCGAAAAGGCCGGCGACCTGCAGCGCACCGGTAAACGCTATGAGATGCGTAACCTCGATGCCATGGGCTACAACGCCGTCAGCACCGACCCGCTGTATAAACATATTCCGTTCACCATCACCCAGCGCAGCGATATCAGCTACGGCCTGTTCTATGACAACCTGAGCAGCTGCTGGCTGGATCTGGGGAACGAGATCGACAACTACCACACCGCCTATCGCCGCTGGCAGGCGGAAGCCGGCGACATCGATTATTACCTGTTTACCGGTAAGCAGGTGCTGGATGTGACCAAAGCCTTCGTTCGCCTGACCGGTAAAACGCTGTTTGGACCCAAATGGAGCCTCGGCTACAGCGGCTCCACCATGCACTATACCGACGCGCCGGATGCGCAAAATCAGCTGATGAACTTTATCCGCCTGTGCGAGCAGCACGCGATCCCCTGCGATTCGTTCCAGCTCTCTTCCGGCTATACCTCAATCAACGGCAAGCGCTACGTCTTTAACTGGAACTACGACAAGGTGCCGCAGCCCAAAGTGATGAGCCAGTCGTTTCACGATGCCGGGCTGAAGCTGGCCGCCAATATCAAACCGTGCCTGCTGCAGGATCACCCGCGCTACGGCGAGGTGGCGGAGCGCGGTCTCTTCATTCGCGATTCGCAAACTGACGCTCCGGAGCGTTCCAGCTTCTGGGATGATGAAGGGTCGCATCTCGATTTCACCAATCCGCAAACCGTGGCCTGGTGGCAGGAAGGCGTGACCACCCAGCTACTGGAGATGGGCATCGATTCGACCTGGAACGATAATAACGAATACGAAGTATGGGACGGCGAAGCCCGCTGCTACGGCTTTGGCCGCGAAATCGCCATCAAACATATTCGCCCGGTGATGCCGCTGTTGATGATGCGCGCCTCGCTGGAAGCCCAGCAGCGCTTTGCGCCGCAAAAGCGCCCATATCTGATCTCCCGCTCCGGCTGCGCCGGGATGCAGCGCTACGTCCAGACCTGGAGCGGCGACAACCGCACCAACTGGGATACGCTGCGCTATAACATCCGCATGGGCCTGGGGATGAGCCTTTCCGGGCTGTTTAACGTCGGCCACGACGTCGGCGGTTTCTCCGGCGATAAACCCGAGCCGGAACTGTTTGTGCGCTGGGTACAAAATGGCGTCATGCATCCGCGCTTTACTATTCACTCGTGGAATGACGACCAGACGGTAAACGAAGCATGGATGTATCCGGCCATCACTCCGGCGATCCGCTCAGCCATTGAGCTGCGCTACCGCCTGCTGCCCTATCTGTACACTCTGCTATGGCAGGCGCATGCTGATGATGAGCCGATGCTGCGCCCGACCTTCCTCGATCACCAGCACGATGCGCAGACCTTCGCCGAATGCGATGACTTCCTGCTGGGCCGCGACCTGCTGGTGGCCAGCGTGGTCGAGCCGGGCGCCCGCCAGCGTGAAGTATGGCTGCCGGATAATCAGGCCGGTTGGTACGATTTCTACAGCCATCAGTGGTTCGCCGGCGGCCAGTGGGTGACGCTGGACGCGCCGCTGGAAAAACTGCCGCTGTTGGTCCGCGCCGGCGCTGGTCTGCCGCTTAGTGAACGTATCAGCCATGTCGATGCGCAAAAAGACGATCGTCGCGAACTGCAGCTGTTCCCGCTGAAAGGTACCGGCTCAACCCGCGGTCTGCTGTTTGAAGACGACGGCGAAAGCTGGGGCTATAAACAGGGGGATGCGCTATGGCTGGAGTGGGAAATGACCTGCAGCGCCAGCAGCATAAACCTGGATATCAACGCCCGCGGCAACTATCGCCCGGCGTGGAAAGCGCTGAAGCTGTCATTACCGGTAGGAGAAAAGCGTAAGCTGCTGGTGAATGGCGTTGAAGGAACGGAGTGGAGGTTCTGACCATAGGCCGGTAGTTTCAGCCAGCATGGTGAATAAATTAAAAGCAGGCCGTACGGACCTTGGTTACTGTTCTCGGTTTGCAACGGTTTTGGTCCGGGAAAAACAGTTCTTTTTTATTATTTCAGAGCAGATTGCGCTCCCGATATTTCTTCTGCGTTATGTCTCTCATGGCGCCGGGAGCGTACAGGGGGCGGCCAGTCGCCGCCGCCCCTGTACCCCCGGGCTCTGGCCGCCAAAATCGCCACTTCGTGGTCCCTTCGACTTATCCCTGCAGGCTTCGGGTCGGGCCGAGGCAGCGTCCGTGCAAAACACGGCCCTCAGCCCGCATCCATGCGGGCTGCCCCGGCCTTCCGGGAACGTCTCAGCGATGTTGAGGCCACCAACACCGGCAGTTTCAGCCAGCGCGGTGAAGACATTAAAGGCAGGTCGCAAGAACCGTAGGTCGGGTAAGGCGTTAGCCGCCACCCGACAAAAAAACGGCACCGCGTGTCGCCCGGGTAAGGCGTAGCCGCTACCCGGGTAACGGACAGGGATTACTCGATACCTTTGCTGCGCAGGTAGTCTTCGTAGTTGCCGCTGAAGTCGATCACGCGGTCCGGAGTGATCTCCAGGACGCGGGTCGCCAGCGAGCTGACAAACTCACGGTCGTGGGAGACAAAGATCAGGGTGCCCTGATACATCTCCAGCGCCATGTTCAGCGATTCAATCGACTCCATATCCAGGTGGTTGGTCGGTTCGTCCATCACCAGGATGTTTGGCTTCTGCATCATCAGCTTACCGAACAGCATGCGCCCTTTCTCGCCACCGGAAAGCACCTTCGCCGGCTTTTTGATATCGTCCTGGCTAAACAGCAGACGGCCGAGGATGCTGCGTACTGCCTGTTCGTCGTCGCCTTCCTGCTTCCACTGGCTCATCCATTCGAAGACCGTCAGGTCGTTTTCGAACTCGTACTCATGGTCCTGCGCGTAGTAGCCGATTTGCGCGTTTTCAGACCATTTCACGCTGCCGTTGTCCGGCTGCAGTTCGCCTACCAGGGTTTTCAGCATGGTGGATTTACCCACGCCGTTGGCGCCCAGAATGGCGATCTTTTCGCCCACTTCCAGCAGCAGGTTGACGTTTTTGAACAGCGGACCTTCATCAAAGCCTTTGGTAAGGGCTTCCACTTCCAGCGCGTTACGGAACAGTTTCTTATCCTGCTCGAAGCGGATAAATGGGTTCTGACGGCTGGAGGCTTTAACCTCTTCCAGCTTGATTTTGTCAATCTGGCGCGCGCGCGAGGTGGCCTGACGCGATTTAGAGGCGTTGGCGCTGAAGCGGCTAACGAAGGACTGCAGGTCCGCAATCTGCGCTTTTTTCTTGGCGTTGTCCGCCAGCAGACGCTCACGCGCCTGGGTGGCCGCGGTCATGTATTCGTCGTAGTTGCCCGGATACACGCGCAGCTCGCCGTAGTCGAGATCCGCCATGTGGGTGCAGACCATGTTCAGGAAGTGACGGTCGTGCGAAATGATAATCATGGTGCTGTCCCGATCGTTCAGCGTCTGCTCCAGCCAGCGAATGGTGTCGATGTCCAGGTTGTTGGTCGGTTCATCGAGCAGCAGGATATCCGGATTGGAAAACAGCGCCTGCGCCAGCAGGACGCGCAGCTTCCAGCCCGGCGCGACTTCGCTCATCGGGCCATAATGCTGTTCAACCGGAATGCCGACGCCGAGCAGCAGTTCGCCGGCGCGCGCTTCCGCCGAGTAGCCGTCCATTTCGCCATATTTGACTTCCAGGTCGGCCACTTTGTAGCCATCTTCTTCGCTCATCTCAGCGAGGGCGTAGATGCGATCGCGCTCCTGCTTCACTTCCCACAGCTCGCCGTGGCCCATGATGACCGTATCCAGCACGGTGAACGCTTCAAAGGCAAACTGATCCTGACGCAGCTTACCGATGCGCTCGTTCGGGTCGAGAGAAACGTTGCCCAGCGTCGGTTCGAGATCGCCGCCGAGGATCTTCATAAAGGTCGATTTACCGCTGCCGTTGGCGCCGATCAGACCATAACGGTTGCCGCCGCCAAATTTAACGGAGATATTTTCGAACAGCGGCTTACTGCCAAACTGCATGGTAACGTTGCTGGATACTAGCACGGGGATATCCTGAAAAAAGAGTATGAGGGGTGTGATACAGCAGACATTATGCCAGCAAATGACACACTTTTCACGGCCTGCGGTAAATTCCACCGCGGCGCTTGTGCTAAGGTCTTTGTCAGATGAGCCGGAAACCCGCGCTCAAACGGTTATTCTGTACGTATTTATAAGGAGTCCCATGACCAGCAGCCTATCGCGACACCCGGCTTTTTTATCCCTGCAGGGCGGCATCAATTTTCGCGACCTGGGCGGCCAGCTTGCCGCCGACGGACGCCGCGTCCGCAGCGGCAAGCTATTGCGATCCGGCGCGCTAAACCGGTTAACGGCGGAGGATCTCAACCACCTCGATACTTTGCCGCTCAGCCGGGTGCTCGACTATCGCGACCCCGGAGAGGTAGCCCGTACTCCGGACAAGCTTAGCCCGCTTACCCATTATCTTAACGCGCCGGCCAATCCGCCGGTGAGCGAGGTAAATGCGAAGGTCACCGAGCTGAATGCCGCCACCCTTAACGCGCTGAACGGCGAGCAGTTTATGCTGCAACTCTACCGCCAGCTGCCGTTTAACAACCCGGCCTATCGCCAGCTCGCCGCCTGGCTGACCACGCCTTTTGAAGGCGCTTTACTGCAACACTGCGCGGTCGGCAAAGATCGCACCGGCGTCGGCTGCGCGTTAACGCTGTTCGCCGTCGGCTGCGACAGCGAAACGGTGATGGAGGAGTATCTCCTTACCCACGGCATGCTGACGCAGGTGGAGGCCTGGATGTTGGCGCTGCTCGGCAACGACCTCACTGCCCAGGGGCGCCAAAGCCTGGCGGATATTCTGACGGTAAAAGAGTCCTATCTCGCCGCCGCGCTGTCGGCTATTCACCAGCGCTATGGCACCGTCGACGCCTGGCTGGCGGCAGAGTACCAGCTTACGGCGCCGGTTCGCGCCGCGCTGCAGGCCCGGCTGCTGGAAGAGTAACCGCCCGTTACCCGCGCGGCGAGCGATGCTTCGGCCGCCTGCCGGACCGCGGCAGCCGAGGCAACAGGGAAAAAAATGTGATTTCGTACACATCTGATTTACCTGTTCAGCGGAATGCACATATAATGCGCTCCCATCTACTGTCTCAATCATTAACAAAGGCCTGTGTGGCGTTGATTTCGCACACGACATTAAAGACTATGAAATTATCTACACTCTTAGCGGCAGCCTTCGCCATCGTAGGCTTTTGCAATACAGCGTCTGCTGTCACCTATCCTTTGCCAACCGATGGCAGCCGTTTGGTTGGTCAGAATCAGGTCATTACCATTCCGGATGATAACAAACAGCCGCTGGAATACTTCGCGGCGAAATATCAGATGGGGCTTTCCAACATGCTGGAAGCCAACCCGGGGGTGGATACTTACCTGCCGAAGGGCGGTAGCGTCCTGAACATCCCTCAGCAGCTGATTCTGCCGGATACCGTGCATGAAGGGATCATTATCAACAGCGCGGAAATGCGTCTGTACTACTACCCGAAAGGCACCAATACCGTGATCGTTCTGCCGATCGGCATCGGCCAGTTAGGTAAAGATACGCCGATCAACTGGACCACCAAAGTCGAACGCAAGAAGGCCGGCCCGACCTGGACACCGACCGCCAAAATGCATGCTGAATACGCCGCCGCCGGCAACCCGCTGCCCGCCGTCGTACCGGCCGGTCCGGATAACCCGATGGGGCTGTACGCGCTGTATATCGGCCGTCTGTACGCCATCCACGGCACCAACGCTAACTTCGGTATCGGCCTGCGCGTGAGCCACGGCTGCGTGCGTCTGCGTAACGATGACATCAAATTCCTGTTTGAGAACGTGCCGGTCGGCACCCGCGTACAGTTTATCGATGAGCCGGTAAAAGCGACCACCGAGCCGGACGGCAGCCGTTACATCGAGGTGCACAACCCGCTGTCGACCACCGAAGCGCAGTTCCAGGGCGGCGAGATCGTGCCGATCACCCTGACTCAGCCGGTACAGGCAGTTACCAGCCAGTCTGATGTCGATCAGAACGTGGTTGAGCAGGCTATCCAGAACCGCTCCGGTATGCCGGTGCGTCTGAACTAAGTTGTGCTGACAAGAAAAACGGCGGGCCTGATGCCCGCCGTTTTTTTATCGGCATTTTCCCTCGAGGCGGCTAACGCTCGCCCGGGCTACCAAACCCTACCACGCCGTAACCCCGCTATGCGCAGCCGCCAGCAGGAGCCCCGGCCTAGCCGTTATTCACCAGAATAATCCCGCCGTGATCGTAGCGATAATGGCAGTGGGCGTACTCCAGCGGCGTGCCATCCTCCAGATAGATAACCTGCTCCACCTCCAGCACCGGATCGGTCGGTTCGCAGTGAAGATGCTGTTTATCCAGTTCCCCGGGCTTCATCGCCCGCACCACGCGGTAAGATCCCATCAGCTTCAGCCCCAGCGTCTCCTGCACATAGCGAAACACGGAACCTTCCAGATGGCTTTTGGTTAACCCCGGCACCAGCCCCACCGGCATGACCGTCAGATCCAGCGACACCGGCTCGCCGTTGAGCAGCCGCAGGCGAACAAAGTCATACACCGGGGCATCGGCGTCGATAAGCAGCGAACTTTGCTCCTTATCGCTGGGAAAGCGCACCGCAAAGCGCACCACTTCGCTTTGCACCTCGCCAAGATGCTCCCAGGTTTTGGTGGCGCCGAAATAGTCGCTGCCGGGCAGCTCCCACTGCGACAGCTGAAGGAAATTTTTCCGCACAAAGGTGCCCTGCCCTTTACGGGTATAGATCAGCCCTTCGACGATTAACTGGCGCATCGCCTGCTGGATGGTCATCCGGCTGGTGCTGAACTCCGCCGCCAGCGCAAACTGGTCGGGTAGCGGCGCGCTGGCAGGATACTGCTGGCTGATGATGCGTTTTTTTATTTCCCGCGCGATTTGCAGATACTTCGCCGTCATTTCCCGGTCCTTATCCATTCAGTGAGTAGCTGGCAGGCTGGATACACCATCTGACCGCCAGGGCAGCGTTACATCGCTTCGCCGTTGCTGCGGAACACCTGCTTCAACCATGCATAGCTCTTCTTCGGCACCCGCCGCAGGTCCTTGAGGTCATGGTTTTCGCGATTGACGTACACCACGCCGTAGCGCTTACGCATATCGCCCTGTGAGCTCAGGATATCGATTAATCCCCAGCCGAGATAGCCGATCACCTGCGCCCCATCCTCAAAGATGGCCGCTTTCATGGCGTTGATATGGTCGCGATGGTAAGCGATGCGGTAATCATCGGCAATGGGATGTTCGCCGTCCCAGGACTCAATCACCCCGATGCCGTTTTCAATCGGGAACACCGGCAGGCGCCAGTCGTTATAGTAACGAGTGATGATCGTCCGGAAGCCCAGCGGATCAATCTGCCAGTTCCATTCCGTCGCTTTCAGGAACGGGTTATCCTGGTTGCCAAACAGCATATAGTTGTTGACCGCCGTTCCCGGCGGGATCGCGTCGCTGTTCAATGTGCGGCTGGCGTAATAGCTGAACGCCAGATAATCGACCTTCACCGTCGCCATCAGGGCGAGATCCTCCGGACGATAGATATCATCGAACCCTTCCGCGGCGACAAAATGCATCACCTCCGGGCTATAACCCTCACCCGCGTAGGCGCGCAGCAGGTTCTGGTTTAAGAACTCATCCAGCTGCTGGGCGCAGAGGATATCGCGTGGTTTGCAGGTAGCCGGATAGACCAGAGCGTGAGCCAGCATTCCGCCCATCAGACACTGCGGCTTCGTCTGGTGCAGATAGTGAGTCAGATGGACGTGCGCCATCATCACATGATGCTGGATCAGATACAGTTCGCGCAGGGTCTTCTCCCCCTGCAGATAGCCGGAAATCAGAAACGCTTCCGGCGAATGGTACAGATTCTGCTCATTAAAGGTGAGCCAGTATTTCACCTTGTCGCCATAGCAGGCGATCATCTTCTGGCCGTAGCGGATAAAAGCGTCCATCACCCGGCGGTCGGTAAAACCGTTGTAGCGCTCCGCCAGCGACAGCGGCATATCGAAGTGGTACAGGCAGATCATCGGCTCAATGCCGCGGGCGATCAGTTCATCTATAAATTGATGGTAGAAGGCGATCCCCTGTTCATTGAATTCGCCATCTCCGTCAGGGCACACCCGGCTCCAGGCGATCTGAAAACGGTAGCAGTTCATGCCCAAATCCTGCATCAAATCGAAATCTTCCCGATAACGATGATAAGAGTCGGTCGCCACCTTCCAGTCGGAGGCGAACTCCGCCGGTTGACGGATATCATACACCGACATCCCCTTGCCACCCTCGTTCCACGCCCCCTCCGTCTGCATGCTGGAGACGGAATTTCCCCATAAAAAATCTGCCGGTAGTCTGTTCTTCATGCTGCGCCTCGGTATATGACTAGTCATTTAAACGTAATGACTAGTCATATACCGGAAAGTGAAAAGGTAAGCAAAGGCCGGGATCGGTTTCTGTGAGCCGGACAAAAAAAGATCGCCCCGAAAGGCGATCCTGGCGATCGAAGTGAATGATGGCGCGATTCTGTTGAGATCAGGCGCTGAGTTTGAAGAGCCAGTAGCCGCTGAGTGCCGCCCATAGCAGCATTGGAATGGAGTAGAGATGGAAGCGCCACCAGATGCGCCGATCGCTGGCCATACGCAGGGCGATAATATTGGCCAGCGAGCCCGGCAGCAGGCCAAAGCCGCCCACGTTAACCGCCCAGGCGAGCAGTATTGACGGCGGGACATAGTTGAGCAACAGAATAGTCGAGGGCACATTACTGATCACCTGCGACAGGCCAATAGCGGTCAGCCACAGTCCACCGCCGGAGAGGGTCCCCACCCCGCTCAGCACCTGGTGCAGCGCCGGAAGCTGGGTCAGCAGATGGACGTCAATAAACATCACCATAAACACCAGCAACAGCGACCAGTCGACATGGACGATCACCGCCCGGGCCAGCACCAGGAAGCCCAGCAGCACCAGCGCCAGCCCCCACAGGGCCTGATTCATCTCCAGCGCCGTCAGAAACACCACATACAGTCCCAGACAGCTCCAGACGAGCTTGGGTTGCCATGACGGCGCCCTGTCGCTGCTCTGGTAACTGAGCCGCTTCGCCGGAAAACAGAACCAGCACAGCGCCAGCAGGGTCAGCATCATCGCCGCTGCCAGAGGCAGCATCTGACCGATAAACCCGAAGAAAGAGAGGCCGGATCGTCCCCACAGCAAAATATTCTGCGGGTTGCCGATCGGCGTCAGCAGCGAACCGGCGTTCACCGCCAACGCTTCGAAAATAATCAGCCGGTTCACCGGGATGGCGCACCATTTTTTTAGCGTCAGCGTCAACGGCACCACAATAAACAGCGCAACGTCGTTGGTAAGAAAGGTAGACAACAGCGCCGCCGCCAGCACCATAAAGATGGCCAGCTGGCGCTCAGTCACAAAGCGGCGGGCCATTTTTCGGCCCAGCACGTCAAAATAGCCGCTCAGTTCGATCCCCTTAGTCAACAACATCAGGCCGCTAAGCGTGACGATGGTATGCCAGTCAATGGCCGCCGGCCAGCTTGCCGGGACAAACGGCACGATGGCGCTGAGCACGCAGGCGATAATCAGCAGCAAATGGAGAAAACGATCGCGCAGCAGCGACTGGACGAAGGGAAGAGTCATGCTTCCTGAGATCCCTGTGTTTGGGTAAATTTCAGGAACATCGCCAGCGTCTCTTCGCTCACGTGATGCTCCATCCCTTCCGCATCACGTCGGGCAATCTCCGCGCTGACGCCGATCGCCAGCAGGAAGTTCTCCACGATTTGATGGCGCTCGCGGCTCTCCTGGGCTAGCTTCTCACCTTCCGGGGTTAAGAAGATCCCGCGCCAGGGGATCTGTTCAATAAGACCGACGCTGGCCAGGCGTTTGAGCATTTTAGCGACCGTAGGTTGCGAAACGCCAAGACGCGCGGCCATATCCACCTGGCGCGCCTCGCCCACTTCGTTGATCAGATCGGAGATCAGCTCCACATAGTCATCGATCAGCTCGCGGCGATGCGCTTCCCGCACCTGGCGAAACCCTTCCACGTGCTCTTCAACATTCACTAACTGCGTCACTTTTTTTGTTATTGGCTTACCTGCGCGACGGTTCATTGTGCTTCCTCATTCGTGTGACGCGTCAAGCATCGTATAAAAAGATCCACATTGTAATGGATTGCGCCAAGAGCACAAAAAATTAACGTTTTAGCCATAGCTATAAAATATAGCCTGTGCTATATCTGTATATAATGCAAACATCCATCAGGGAATGACGGAGCGAACTGGCAGGAGGAGAGCAGATGAATGAATTCAAGAGGTGCATAAACGTGTTTAGCCATTCCCCCTTTAAAGTACGATTGATGCTGATCGGTATGCTGTGCGAGATGATCAACGGTAAACCGCAGCAGGGCAAACCCAATTCCTAAGGCGGCGTCGCGGTACGCCGCTTCATTTTTCTGTCATTTTCTGCCGGTAAAATGACCGGTTCCCCCCGTTTCCCTGACCTTTTTTCAAGTTTTGTAAGCGCCCTCGCAAAACAATCTGTTATGTCTGGTTGACCTTACCATTTACAAGCCCTATCTTTGCACAGCCCTGCCACATTCGCGGCTCGCAGAGACCCTCTTCACGCACTGTCCAGCAGGTTTTACCCCTTGACGCCAGGGGATGCGCATGGCCTCTTTTTGATTGTTTACTATGAATGTCACCACCCTGAAAGATACGCTGGTCGCCCGCCGACTGGCACTGAACCCATGGACGGGATTCTACTTTTTACAGTCGCTGTTAATTAACCTGGCGCTGGGCTATGAATTTAGCCTGCTTTATACCGTGGCATTTACCTGCGTGTTACATCTGCTGTGGCGCGCCTTTCCGCGCGTCCAGAAAGCGGTGGTCGGCGCCTATTCCCTGCTGGCGGCTCTGTACTATCCCTTTGGCCAGGCCTACGGTGCCCCCAACTTCAACACTCTGCTGGCGCTGCACGCCACCAACGTGGAAGAGTCTACGGAAATCCTGACCATCTTCCCGTGGTACAACTATCTGCTGGCGGTCTTCATCTTCGCTCTCGGGGTCATTGCGGTTCGCCGTAGGATCGTTGAGCCATCACGCTGGGGAAAAATGGATACGCTGGGCCTGTTGTTCAGCATCGGGATCTTCTTTCTCCAGCCGGTGCAAAACCTTGCCTGGGGCGGTGTATTCAAGGTGATTGACACCGGTTATCCGGCCTTTCGTTTTGTCAAAGACGTGGTGGTGAATAACAACGAGGTGCTGGACGAACAGGCCCGGATGGCGCAGCTGGCTGGCATGAAAGACAGCTGGCACGTGCTGGCGGTAAAGCCAAAATACCATCTCTATGTGGTGGTGATCGGTGAAAGCGCGCGCCGCGATGCCCTCGGCGCTTTCGGTGGCCATTGGGACAACACGCCGTTTGCCAGCTCGGTAAACGGTTATCTGTTTAACAACTACATCGCCGCCAGCGGCTCAACGCAGAAATCGCTCGGCCTGACGCTTAACCGGGTGGTCGATGGCAAACCACAGTATCAGGATAACTTTGTCACCCTCGCCAACCGCGCCGGTTTCCAGACCTGGTGGTTCTCCAACCAGGGGCAAATTGGCGAGTACGACACCGCTATCGCCAGCATCGCCAAACGGGCGGATGAAGTACAGTTCCTGAAAAACGGCGATTTCGAAGCCAATAAAAACACCCAGGACGAGCAGTTGCTGAAGCTGACCGAGCAGGTGCTCTCAACCCAGCGTACCCAGCCGCAGCTGATTGTCCTGCACCTGATGGGCTCTCACCCACAGGCCTGCGATCGGACCAAGGGCAAATACACGGTTTTCGTTCAGTCGAAAGAGACCTCATGCTACCTCTACAGCATGACGCAGACCGATTCGCTGCTGGCTAAGCTTTATCATCAGTTGCAAAATTCCGGTGACACTTTTTCCCTGACCTATTTTTCCGATCATGGTCTGGCGTTCAAGGAGCGGGGCAAAGAGGTGCAGTATCTGGCGCATGACGATAAGTTCCAGCAGAACTTCCAGGTGCCGTTTATGGTGCTATCCAGCGATGACAAAGCGCATAAAGTGATTAAGGCGCAGCGTTCGGCGAATGATTTCCTCAGTTTCTTCTCCCAGTGGACCGGGATCCAGGCGGCGGAAATCACCCCACGCTATCGGTTTATCTCTGAGCAAAAGGCCGGTCCGGTGTACATCACCAACTTCCAGCTGCAGAAGGTGGACTACGCTCACCTCGGTACCGATGAGTTCACAGTCAATTAAT
>NZ_KV792645.1:233-30466 GCF_001808265.1 Klebsiella sp. HMSC16A12 | reverse complement strand
TCAATTAATCGCGCCGGCCCGGCCAGTCGCCCGGGCCGGCCGTCAGCAGGCAAAAAAAATCCGCCCCGAGAGGCGGATTTTTCATATCACCGGAGTGATTAGAAGCGGTAACCCACGCCAGCAATCCAGGTGCCGACGTCAACGTTACGAATACGAGACTGCTCGTAGGAGAAGTCCAGAGCAACGTTTTCGATCGGGTTGAACTGCAGACCAGCACCGTAAGAGAAACCGTAGTCGCTCATATCGGATTTATGAGGGTAGTTGTTGTTCTGGAATTTACCGTAACCAACACCCACTACGCCGTAGATGCTTGCCCAGTCGTTCAGACGGTAAGCCGGACCAGCGGTGATGCCGTAGTACTGACCTTTGTTGTAAGTACCGTTGCTGGTGTTATCCTTCTCGGTGTAGGTGAAGGAACCGATAACGCCCAGCGGGTTGTTATCTTGCTCGTAACGGTATTTCAGGTTGAAACCGCCAGCTTTGTTCGCTTTACCCTGCATGTCGCTCTGCGCGTAACCGCCGGTTACGGTAGAAGTTGCAGCAAATGCAGTGGTACCTACGGATGCAGCCAGAACAACGGCCAGTGCTGAAAGACGTGCAATTTTATTCATAACCACCTCAAATGTGTTTCTAATAAGTCCTAAGCCTTAAATATATCAAAAACTTTTGGGAAACTCTTTGGAGTTTACATTGTCTAACATACTTTTTCATGTAACCAAAAGTTTCCATATTTCTGTAACAATATGGAAAACAACAATTTTTGGCGTTAACTTACATCTTAACGCTCATTAAGAAATTCGCAAGCATCCAGATTAATCCTAACCGCCTGGTGAATTTCTCAGCAGTTTTCGCCATTGTACTGTTTTTGCCCCTGTTTTTTTCAACATTAGCTCAACCGCCGGCAGGTAATTCCAGTACACTGGAACTTTTACCCCTTTTGACAAAACCTGACAGGAGAAAGGATGCCCGGTCCATCCAGAAAAGCGGCGGCATGGTTGCCGATACTGGTGATTTTAGTCGCCATGACCTCGATTCAAAGCGGCGCATCGCTTGCTAAATCGCTGTTCCCGGTGGTCGGCGCCCCGGGCGTCACCGCCCTGCGTCTGGCGCTGGGAACGCTGATTCTGGTGGTGGTGTTCAAGCCATGGCGGCTACGTTTCTCCCCGGCGCAGCGCGTGCCGCTGCTACTGTACGGCCTGGCGCTCGGGGCGATGAACTATCTCTTTTATTTATCCCTGCAGCGCATTCCGCTCGGCGTGGCGGTGGCCCTGGAGTTTACCGGCCCGCTGGCGGTGGCGCTGTTTGGTTCGCGCCGCCCGCTGGATTTTGTCTGGGTGGCGCTGGCGATCCTCGGACTATGGTATCTTCTGCCGCTGGGGCAGAACGTGGCGCAGGTCGATTTAACCGGCGCGCTGTTCGCCCTCGGCGCCGGGGCGTGCTGGGCGGTCTATATTCTGACCGGACAGCGTGCCGGTGAAGAGCATGGTCCAGCCACGGTAGCGATGGGGTCGCTCATCGCCTCGCTGGTGTTTGTGCCGTTAGGCATGGCGCAGGCCACCGATACGCTGTGGCAGTGGTCGCTGCTGCCGCTGGGTTTGGGGATCGCGATTCTCTCTACCGCGCTGCCCTACTCCCTCGAGATGATGGCCCTGACGCGCTTGCCGACGCGCACCTTCGGCACGCTGATGAGCCTTGAGCCAGCGTTAGCTGCCCTCTCCGGTATGATCTTCCTCGGTGAAACGCTGAAGCTCTCCCAGACCCTGGCGCTCGGTGCGATCATTATCGCCTCGATGGGCGCCACGCTGACTATGCAACGGCAGACTAAAGTCGAGCAGGTCGATATCAATTAACATTCTGTTACGGCGCCGGCCCGAGAGAAATCCGGGCCGTTCAGCCGAATATAAAGACCTGATATTTAAATATTTTTAAAATAACCAACCACTTTGCGCTATCGGAGTGATATAGCCTGCCGATGCCTCACTCTTGAAAACCCTTGCTATACTTATTTCCGAAGTCATTTGGGACAACGCTCCACATCATTCAGATCTGAAGTGTGATGAGCATCAATATCAAGAGGATATGAAACGATGAGTACCGCAAAACTGGTTAAATCAAAAGCGTCTAATCTGGTCTATACCCGCAACGATGTCGCTGACAGCGAAAAGAAAGCGACCATTGAGCTGTTGAATCGCCAGGTGATCCAGTTCATTGACCTGTCACTTATCACCAAGCAGGCACACTGGAATATGCGCGGTGCGAACTTTATCGCCGTGCACGAAATGCTGGATGGCTTCCGTACCGCGCTGACCGAACATCTGGACACCATGGCCGAGCGCGCGGTGCAGCTGGGCGGCGTCGCCCTGGGTACCACTCAGGTCATTAACAGCAAAACCCCGCTGCAGAGCTACCCACTGGACATCCATCACGTTCAGGATCACCTGAAAGCCCTGGCTGACCGCTACGCGGTAGTGGCGAACGATGTGCGTAAGGCGATCGACGAAGCAAAAGACGAAGACACTGCAGATATCTTCACCGCGGCTTCCCGCGATCTGGATAAATTCCTGTGGTTCATTGAAGCCAACATCGAGTAAGGCTTTGCCGCCGGCCCAGCGCGGTCGGCGGCGCCTCAGCGTTTCTCCCTGCCCTATATTCCATCCTTTGCTTTTCATCCCCCACTGGCCTTGCACCGTTTCAGGGCACCAGATTGATGAAAATGCGCGCAAAAGTAAAAAGATTGTAATAATCACCTCACACAATCGCTACGTCGAGATTGTTTTCCCATCAGGGTTTGCGCTAAAACTGGGCTGGTAATTCAGCACCCTTATAACGCACCAAAATGACGCCCCACCATGGTGCAGTCACTGCCTGAAATGATCGATCTTGTGCAACGACTTACGCTTCGTTTGTTGAAAAACAACAGCTTGTAAAAGTGGCACGATTTTTTCATTAGGCTAGTCGTTCTCGCAGGGGATCGTCCCGTGGATATAAAAGGAAATGCTATGAAGTCTGTATTTAAAGTTTCACTGGCTGCACTGACCCTGGCTTTTGCGGTTTCTTCCCATGCCGCTAATAAGACCCTGGTTGTCGCCACCGATACGGCGTTCGTCCCGTTCGAATTTAAGCAAGGCGATAAGTATGTGGGTTTTGACGTTGACCTGTGGGCGGCTATCGCCAAAGAGCTGAAGCTCGACTACACCCTGAAGCCAATGGACTTCAGCGGCATTATCCCGGCGCTGCAAACCAAAAATATCGATCTGGCGCTGGCGGGGATCACCATTACCGACGAGCGTAAAAAAGCGATCGACTTCTCCGACGGCTACTACAAAAGCGGCCTGCTGGTGATGGTCAACGCCAATAATAACGACATCAAAGATGTCAAAGATCTGAACGGTAAAGTGGTCGCGGTGAAGAGCGGCACCGGCTCCGTTGACTACGCGAAAGCCAATATCAAAACCAAAGATCTGCGTCAGTTCCCGAACATCGATAACGCCTATATGGAGCTGGGAACCGGTCGCGCGGATGCCGTGCTGCACGATACGCCGAATATTCTGTACTTCATCAAAACCGCGGGCAACGGTAAGTTCAAAGCGGTAGGCGAATCACTGGAAGCGCAAAACTACGGTATCGCCTTCCCGAAAGGCAGCGACGAGCTGCGTGAGAAAGTGAACGGTGCGCTGAAAACGCTGCGCGACAATGGTACCTATAACGAAATTTATAAAAAATGGTTCGGCACTGAACCCAAATAATAAAAACGTACTTCGCCGGACCGAGGTCCGGCGACACCACAACGGTCTTCCGGCACAGGCTCAGCGGGAGACGGTATTTTGGCGGAGGCTTTCCTCTGCTCTCGACACGGTAACAGGAACGTATTATGCAGTTTGACTGGAGTGCCATCTGGCCTGCCATTCCGATTTTGCTGGAAGGCGCCAAAATGACGCTGTGGATTTCCGTCCTCGGCCTGGCCGGCGGTCTGATAATTGGTCTGGTGGCCGGTTTCGCCCGCTGCTTCGGCGGCTGGATCGCCAACCACATCGCGCTGGTCTTTATTGAAATCATTCGCGGCACCCCGATTGTGGTGCAGGTTATGTTCATCTACTTTGCGCTGCCGATGGCCTTTAGCGATCTGCGCATCGACCCCTTCTCCGCGGCGGTAGTGACCATCATGATAAACTCGGGCGCCTATATCGCGGAAATCACCCGCGGCGCGGTGCTCTCCATACATAAAGGCTTCCGCGAAGCGGGCCTGGCGCTTGGCCTGTCGCGTCGCGAAACCATTCGCCACGTGATCCTGCCGCTGGCGCTGCGCCGCATGCTGCCGCCGCTGGGCAACCAGTGGATCATCAGCATCAAGGATACCTCGCTGTTCATCGTCATCGGCGTCGCCGAACTGACCCGTCAGGGACAGGAGATCATCGCGGGCAACTTCCGCGCGCTGGAAATCTGGAGCGCCGTAGCCGTGATCTACCTGATTATCACCCTGGTCCTGAGCTTTATTCTGCGTCGTCTTGAAAGAAGGATGAAAATCCTGTGATTGAATTTAAAAACGTCTCCAAGCACTTTGGTCCGACCCAGGTGCTACACGATATCTCTCTGAAAATTAATCAGGGTGAAGTGGTGGTCATTATCGGCCCTTCCGGTTCCGGTAAATCAACGATGCTGCGCTGCATCAATAAGCTGGAAGAGATCACCAGCGGCGATCTGATTGTCGATGGTCTGAAGGTCAACGACCCGAAGGTGGACGAACGTCTGATTCGTCAGGAAGCCGGGATGGTTTTCCAGCAGTTTTATCTGTTCCCGCACCTCACGGCGCTGGAAAACGTGATGTTTGGCCCGCTGCGGGTACGCGGCGCCAGCAAGCAGGCGGCAGAGAAGCAGGCGAAAGAGCTGCTGGCGAAAGTCGGTCTGGCTGAGCGCGCGCATCACTATCCGTCCGAACTCTCCGGCGGCCAGCAACAGCGTGTGGCCATCGCCCGCGCGCTGGCGGTGAAGCCGAAGATGATGCTGTTTGATGAACCGACCTCCGCGCTCGACCCGGAGCTGCGCCATGAAGTGCTCAAGGTGATGCAGGACCTGGCGGAAGAGGGCATGACGATGGTGATTGTGACCCACGAAATCGGCTTTGCCGAAAAAGTGGCCTCGCGACTAATCTTTATCGACAAAGGACGAATTGCTGAAGACGGCAATCCCCAGGAGCTGGTGAAGAACCCGCCCAGCCCGCGCCTGCGTGAATTCCTGCAACACGTCGCCTGACCCACAACGGCTCTCTCCCCCACGATGAGAGCCGCTTTTCCAGAATCCTCTTCCCTCCCCTTCCGCCAGCGGCTTCTATACTTACCCGTTTACGTTGCAACGGAGGTGCCCATGCCGTGGATCCTGCTTTTGCTCGCAGCACTGTTTACTGCCCCGCTTTCCGCCGCCACCCTGCCCGGCGTGCCGACGGCTAACACTGATAAAAACAGCGCCAGCGAACCCGATGTGGAACAGAAAAGAGCGGCTTATGCCGCACTGGCCGATGTGCTGGCCAACGACTCCGCCCGTCAGGAGCTCATTGACCAGCTGCGTAAAGCAGCCGCCACGCCGCCGCCCGACAGCACCCCGACGCTGACGCCACCGGCGGTAAAAGAAGAGACCACGGTACTGGAGAACGTCACCCAGATAAGCCGGGAATATGGCGAACAGCTCTCATCACGCTTTTCCCAGCTGTGGCGCAATATCACCGGCTCACCGCATAAGCCCTTTAATCCGCAAACCTTTACCAGCGCGGCCTGGCATTTTTTACTGCTGGCCGGGCTGGTGTTTGCCTTCTGGTGGCTGGTACGCCTCGCGGCGCTGCCGCTGTATCGCAAAATGGGCGAATGGGGACGGCATAAAAACCGCGATCGCGGTAACTGGCTTCAGCTGCCCCTGACCATCGCCGGGGCGTTTATCATCGACCTGCTGCTGCTGGCGCTAACCCTGTTTGTCGGTCAGTTGCTAAGCGATCGCCTGAATGGGAATAACCCTACCATCGCCTTCCAGCAGAGCCTTTTCCTCAACGCCTTCGCGCTGATCGAGTTTTTTAAAGCTATTCTGCGGCTCATTTTCTGCCCGCGCATTCCTGCCCTGCGGCCCTTTAACCTCAGCGACGAGGCCGCGTCATACTGGAGCCTGCGCCTGAGCGCGCTCAGCAGCCTGATTGGTTACGGTCTGATCGTCGCGGTGCCGATTATTTCCAATCAGGTGAATGTTCAAGTTGGCGCGCTGGCTAACGTCGTCATCATGCTGTGCATTACGCTGTGGGCGCTGTACCTGATTTTTCATAACAAAGCGGTGATTACTCAAGGGTTGATCCACCTGGCCGACCACTCACTAGCTTTCTTTAGCCTGTTTATCCGCGCCTTCGCGCTGGTCTGGCACTGGCTGGCCTGCGCCTACTTTGTGGTGCTTTTTTTCTTTTCCCTGTTCGACCCGGGCAACAGCCTGAAATTCATGATGGGCGCCACCCTGCAAAGCCTGGCGATTATCGGCGGCGCGGCGCTGGTGTCTGGCATCCTGTCGCGCTGGATAGCCAAAACCATCACCCTGTCGCCCGCCACCCAGCGCAACTACCCTGAACTGCAAAAGCGGCTAAATGGCTGGATCTCCGCCTCGCTGAAGGCGGCGCGCATTCTCACCGTCTGTGTCGCCATTATGCTGCTGTTGAGCGCCTGGGGCCTGTTTGACTTCCGGGAATGGCTGCACAACGATGCCGGGCAAAAAACGGTGGATGTGCTGATCCGCATCGCCCTGATCCTCTTCTTCTCCGCCATCGGCTGGACGGTTCTGGCCAGCCTGATTGAAAACCGGCTGGCATCGGATATTCATGGCCGTCCGCTGCCCAGCGCGCGGGCCCGGACGCTGCTGACGCTGTTTCGCAACGCGCTGGCGGTGGTGATCAGCACCATCACGGTGATGATCCTGCTCTCGGAAATTGGGGTAAACATTGCGCCGCTGCTGGCGGGCGCCGGGGCGTTAGGGCTGGCCATTTCGTTTGGTGCGCAAACCCTGGTCAAAGACATTATCACTGGCATATTTATCCAGTTTGAGAACGGGATGAACACCGGCGACCTGGTCACCATCGGTCCTTTGACCGGCACCGTGGAACGAATGTCGATTCGCTCCGTGGGGGTACGTCAGGATACCGGCGCCTATCACATAATTCCCTGGTCCTCGATCACCACCTTTGCCAACTTCGTGCGCGGCATTGGCTCGGTTGTGGCTAACTATGACGTTGACCGCCATGAGGATCTGGATAAAGCCAGCCAGGCGCTGAAGGCGGCGGTGGACGATCTGCTAGCCCAGGAGGAGATCCGCGGTCTGATCATTGGCGAACCGTCGTTCGCCGGGCTGGTGGGGCTGAGCAATACCGCCTTTACGCTACGCGTCAGCTTCACCACCCTGCCGCTGAAGCAGTGGACGGTGCGTTTTGCCCTCGACACCCAGGTGAAAAAGCACTTCGATCGCGCCGGGGTTCGCGCGCCGGTACAGACCTGGCAGCAGCTGCCGATGCCGGGCGCCGACAGCCCGGCCGCCGAGTAGCGTTAGAATGGACGACGGCGTTTGGCGTCGTCCATAAAGCTCCAGGCGATAAAGCGACTTTGCTTTTGCCCCTGGGCCATCTCCTTTTTCACCACTTTCACTGCGCCGACCTCGGTCAGCAGGCGGTAGAGCGGCGGCAGATTATCGCCGCGCGACACCAGCGAGGTAAACCATTTCACCTGGCGGGCGAAGGCCTGGCTTTCGCGGATCATCTGCGAGATAAAGGCTACTTCGCCCCCTTCGCACCACAGCTCCTGCTGCTGACCGCCAAAATTGAGGCCACTTTCGGCGCCAAGTCCGAGGTTGCGGCGCTTGCGCTCGCCCCCCGCCCGGGCGCTCTCTGCGGAGTCATGGAACGGCGGATTACACAGCGTGGCGTCGTAGGTCTCGTTTTTATGGATCACGCCGTGAAAGATAGCCTGGCTCTCTTTTTGCCGGCGCAGGCGGATCTGCCGGGTCAAGCCCGGGTTGCCATTGATAATCGCCTGCGCGCTGGCGAACGCCTGCGGGTTGATTTCACTGCCGGTAAAGCGCCAGCCATACTCGTGAGCGCCGATCAGGGGATAGATGAGGTTGGCGCCGGTGCCAATATCAAGGATCGTGGCATCCTTCGGCACCTCGCCGCTATCCCCGGCCAGCAGATCCGCCAGATGATGAATATAGTCGGCCCGCCCAGGCACCGGCGGACAGAGAAAGCCGTCAGGAATGTCCCAGTGTTTGATCGCGTAGAAATGCGCCAGCAGCGCTTTATTCAACGCTTTCACCGCCTGCGGATTGGCAAAATCAATGGTCTGCTCACCCAGCGGATTGAGCGTAATGTAGCCCTGCAGGTCAGGATGGGCCTGGCAGAGCGCGGGCAGGTCGTAGCGTTGATGGTGGCGGTTACGCGGGTGTAACCCCGGTTTCTGGGCTTTCATGACAATCTCCTTTGAACAGCCGCGTAAGATACCCGTTGACGGCGGCGCGGTAAATAAGGGAGTCTGGATATCTCCATTATCCGTGACAGGTGCAGCATGTACTTTTATCAACCTTCGCAGGGCCACGGCCTGCCGCATGACCCGCTGAACGCGATAATCGGGCCTCGCCCGATAGGCTGGATCGCCTCGCAGGACGCCGAGGGCCAGCGTAATCTGGCGCCATACAGCTTTTTTAACTGCTTTAACTATCGGCCGCCGATCATTGGTTTCGCCAGCAGCGGCTGGAAAGACAGCGTGCGAAATATCGTCGAAACAAAGGAGTTCGTCTGGAACCTGGCGACGCGACCGCTGGCCATGGCGATGAATGAAACGTCAGCCTCAATTCCGCACCATGAGGACGAATTCGTGCGCGCCGGCCTCACCGCCGCCGCCAGCCGCCTGGTCAGCGCTCCACGGGTCGCGGAGAGTCCGGTGAACTTTGAGTGCCGTCTGTCGCAGTGTATTCAACTCACCACCGCCGACGGCAACCCTGTCGATACGTGGCTGGTGCTCGGTGAAGTGGTCGCCGTGCATATCGATGAATCACTGCTGGACAACGGTATCTATCAAACCGCCCGGGCCCAGCCGATCCTGCGCGCCGGTGGCCCGAGCGCCTATTACGGTATTGATGACAGCCTGCGTTTTGACATGATCCGCCCTGACGCCCGCTAAATAATCTACCGGCCAGAGTAGCGCTCCCCTGCGCCGGTAGCATGCAAAACGCACTGTTTTGCATTAAACATTCCCTGTCGCGCGGTCTGGAAAGACCTACACTTAAGCTATGTCCCATGCGGTTTATGAGGATATGCTGATGAAATTCGTCTCGCTGCTGTTCGCCGCGGCGCTCACCGCTCATGCCACCGCGGCCTCTCCCCTGCCACCGCCACCCGTACTGCCCTATAACGGGCCGCTCCGCCCTGTCGGCACCGTCTCCGCCTTCGGCGCCAGCACCCTGGACGACCTGGCAGCCGCCCTCGCGGATAAGGCCCACCGTCATGGGGCGATAGCCTGGCGGATCAATGCCGCCAGCAGCGGTAACCGGCTGTACGGTTCAGCTATAATTTATCAATAACCTTTTACAGGAGGCAGACGATGGCATCAGGTTGGGCAGGCGACGGCGCCGTACAGGATCAGATCGACAGCACTATTGACGATGCGGTGGCTCGCGCCCGCCGCGAGCTTCCGCGCGGCGAAAGCAACAAATTTTGTGATGAATGCGGAGAGCCGATTCCGGAGGCCCGTCGACAGGTCATCCCAGGGGTCAGATACTGCGTGAAGTGCCAGCAGGAGAAAGATTTACATAACAATACATTTTCAGGATATAATCGTCGCGGTTCCAAGGATAGCCAGCTACGCTGACTTTCCTTTACCGTTTATGACAGCCTTTCGCATTATCTTTTCGCGCACATTTTTTGGCGGAAAAAGTCGCAATATGTGCCCTTAAACGCGTCGGTCTTCCTCGCTACGCTTCGTGACGAAAAGAATGAGAAATAATTTATTAATAATCAGTAAATTATTAATCATTCAAAAAATTCGATGAAGACTGTGAATTTCCTTCGATTTTATCTCCCGCAGAAAAGCGTGATACTTATCACATCGACGGAACATCGTCCCCTGAACAGAATAACCTGCGAGAGATTAACTATGAAAAACATCAAATATGCTGCCGCTGCCATCGCTCTGACCGCTCTTTCCTTCGGCGCCTTTGCCGCCGAACCGGTTACCCCCGCTCAGGCTGAAAGCATGAATAAGATCGGCGTGGTGTCTGCGCAAGGCGCAACCACTTTAGATGGTCTGGAAGCAAAACTGGCTGCTAAAGCCGAAGCCGCTGGCGCGACCGGCTACAGCATTACTTCCGCTAACACCAACAACAAACTGAGCGGTACTGCGGTTATCTATAAATAATCGCTGCACCCATCTGTAAGCCACTGAATTAACCCTGAAAAGACCTTTAATACCCTTGCCTTGCCCGTCCGAGCCACCGGACGGGCTTTTTTTTATCCTGCAGATCCGATCACCAACAGTCGTTGACGCGGCTGAGGCCCTGCTCCAGCGAGGTGACTTCCCCGCAGGCCAGCAGACAGCAGGCAAGCTGGATCTTCAACGAGTTGGGCACCGGTTCGACGCCAGCGACGCAGCGTTCAATCCAGCGCGCGGTGACCTCAGGGTCTTTCGAGGTCGGCAGGACCACCGCCTCCGCTGCCATCTCAGTCTGGCGTTCGTACAGCACCCGCACGCCCTGCTCATCAATCAGGCTGATCTGCGGACAGCGCTGCGGGTTGGCGTACACTTCGCCCTCGGTACCATGCATCAGCAGCGCGCGGCCACCGGTCTCGCGAAAGAAGTTCGCCACCCGGGGAACATATTCCGGATGCGACACGCTGGAGAGACGCAATGCCTCCCCTTCGCCAAACGGCGTGGCCAGCTTGGCCAGGGTATGGGCGCTGTTGCGTACGCCCATCCGCCAGCGCATCGCCAGCTGTTTCTCCAGCGGCGGACAGAAGGCCCCCACCGGGATATACACCGGTTCATGGCCCTCCAGCTGCGCCTGAGCCTGTCCGGCGTGCAGGGTGGCCGGAATGTCCAGCAGGGTAAAAATGGTTTCGGTCAGCACCCGGGTGGGATCGTGACTGACGCCGTGAACCACCACCGGAAATCCCAGCTTGTGCAGGAGCATCGCCAGCAGCGGCGTGAGGTTCGCCTGCTTGCGCGCGCCGTTGTAGCTGGGGATAACGATCGGCATCGGCTTGCCGGCCGGCGGGGTCAGGCGCAGCGTATGCTGCTGCATCGCGGCGTAAAAACCTTTCATCTCCGCTTCGCCTTCGCCTTTAATGCGCAGGGCAATTAATATTCCCCCCAGCTCCAGCTCCGGCACCTCGCCGTTCAGCATCCGCGCGTAGAGCGCACGGGCGGTCTCTTCATCGAGATCGCGGGCATGATTCTTACCGCGACCCACCTCTTTTATAATTTTGCTGTACTCCATGGCTCCCCCTGGTGCATCACGCGCCGGCGTCAGCGACGTTTGCGGCCCGTCTGTTTTGCTGTCTGTTTTGCTTTCCGTTTTACTATAACCTCCGGAACGCCCGGCTGCTCTATGGGAAAAACAGGTAACGCGTTCAGTAGACGCGCGCCGTAGTTTTTGGTCAACAGACGCTTATCGTAAATCACCACCTCTCCCCAGCAGTTATGGCTACGGATCAAACGCCCCACCTGCTGAATAAGATTAAAGGAGGCGCTGGGCAAACTCTGTACCTCGAAGGGATAACGATTGAGGCTTTTCAGCCATTCGCCTTCGGTGATCACTACCGGGCTGTCGATGGGCGGAAAAGCGATTTTATGGATATGCACCTGGCTCAGCAGATCGCCTTTTAAATCGAGACCTTCGGCAAAGGACTGCAGACCCACCAGCACGCTGCGCTCGCCGCTTTCCACCCGTTTGCGATGCAGCTCCACCAGCCGGTAGCGCGGCTGGTCGCCCTGCACCAACAGCATCAGGCGCAGATCGGTCACATGCTCGAGGAAGCGGTTCATCGCCCGCCCGCTGGCAAACAGCACCAGCATCCCGAGATGTTTTTTGCTCTCCACCTGCTGGCGAAAATAGGCCGCCATCTCGGCAATGTGCTGCTCTTCGTTATCCATCAGCGGTTCATAACGCATTTGAGGAATAATAATTTTCCCCTGCTCCACGTGGTTGAACGGCGAATCCAGCGCCACGAAGCGGTCCCCCGCTTTCTCCTTCAGACCGCTCATCTCCTGCAGGCGCGAGAAGCTGTTTAGCGAGCGCAGCGTCGCTGACGTCACCACGATATGCGGCACGCTGCGCCACAGCAGCCGTTCAAGCTGATCGCTGACGCGGATCCCGACGCAGTGGAACCAGACGTGGATCTGGCCATCGCGCACCACCCGCGTCGCCCATTTGGTTACCGGCGCGCCTGAGGACTGCGCCAGCGACGCCAGGCGCCACAGCTTGCTTTGGCTTTCAAACATGCCAAGGGCGCGGTTCATCTGCAGCAGCACCCGATGCAGGCGCACCACGTCATGGCTGCCGGTCTTTTCGCTGAGATCGTTCAGGAACAGCTCCGCCAGGCCGCGCAGCAACTCGGTGAGCTTCGCCAGCCGCTGGCAGATCTCCATCACCTCCTGCGGCAGTTCGCCCATCGGGAAGCGATGCTCCGCTTCCTGACCGGCGGGCATATAGAGATTGAGAATATTATTCAACGAGGCAATCAGCTCGAAAAGCTCTTCGCAATGAGCGGTGAGCCGCTCCGGATTGGCCAGCGGCGGCGTGGTTTTCGGACGAAACTGCTCCATGCAGGTGGCCACCAGCTTGCAGAACAGATCCAGCTGCAGGCGAAACCAGGGGGCGGTGATCTCGGCGCTCATCTCCAGCGCGTCGCGGGCGACGTCCGGCAGATGATGGCCTTCATCGAGGACCAGCAGCAGGTTTTTCGGTTCCGGCAGCACCGCTTCGCTCTCCATCGCCGCCATCACCAGCGCATGGTTGGCCACCACCACTTCCGCCTCCTGAATTTCCCGCCGCGCCACAAAGAACGGGCACTCGCGATAGTAGTGGCAGTTGCGGTTCAGGCAGCTGGCCTTATCGGTGCTCAGCCGGCTCCATAGCCCATCGTCGATGGCTTTGTCGGTATGGTCGCGCAGGCCGTCCCAGCGGTAGCTGTCGAGATCCTGCTTCAGGGTCGCGCACAGCTTCTGCTCCGCCTGATTATTCGGGGTGAGATCGTCATCGAGAAAGGCCAGCAGATCCTGCTGCGACGGCTCGGTGCTGGCCAGCGCCGTCAGGTTGCGCGGACAGACGTAGCGTCCGCGGCCAAAGGCGGCGGTGAAGCGCAGGTCGGGAATGATTTTACGCAGCAGCGGCAGGTCCTTACTGTAGATTTGATCCTGCAGGGCGACGTTGGCGGTGCTGACCACCAGCGTTTTTTGTTCCTCGCGGGCGATGGCGATGCCCGGGATCAGATATGACAGCGTTTTGCCGACACCGGTCGGCGCTTCGATAGCCAGATGCCTGCCCTCTTCCCCGGCAAGGGTTTTCGCCACATCGGCGATCATCTGCCGCTGCGGGGGACGCGGAATAAAGTCCGGGATCTGTTCCTGAAGCGCCTTATACCAGGCGGCGATTTGCGCTTTCAGCGCAGCGGTCAAAGCCATGAGAAAACCTGAATACTGTATAAACAGCCACTATTGTGCCATTTTTGCCCGCCCGGAGGTATTGCTTTCTGCGGAGTGTGGAAGCCTGCTCGACAAATAGTGTAATGGAAAGAAAAAGGCCCGCCGCCGCGTAGCGGACAGACGGGCCTGAGCCGGGGCGCGTTATCGCGGCCCGGACATCAGCGTGTTATTCGCCAGCCGGTTTACGCGGGCGACGGCGGCGCGGCGGTTTGCCGTCCTGAGTGCGCGCTTTCGGCGCCTCGCCGTCCTGACGGCGCGGGGCATTATTCTGGCTGCGCGGCTGTCCGCTGCGTCCCTGACCCTGGCCGCCGCGTCCCTGACCTTGCCCACGACCGCCGCCGCGCTGCTGGCGACCGTTCTGGATAGGTTCGGCTTTAATGGACGGATCCGGCTCATAGCCGGCAATCGCGATGCGCGGGATCTCTTTTTTCAGCAGGCGCTCGATATCGCGCAGCAGCTTATGCTCATCCACGCACACCAGCGATAAGGCTTCGCCGGTGGCCGCCGCGCGACCGGTACGGCCGATACGGTGGACGTAATCTTCCGGTACGTTCGGCAGCTCGTAGTTCACCACGTGCGGCAGCTCTTCGATATCCAGACCGCGGGCGGCGATATCGGTCGCCACCAGCACGCGAATGCCGCCGGATTTAAAGTCGGCCAGCGCGCGGGTACGCGCTCCCTGGCTCTTGTTGCCATGGATCGCCGCGCTGCGGATGCCGTCTTTGTTGAGCTGTTCCGCGAGGTGGTTGGCGCCATGCTTGGTACGGGTAAACACCAGCACCTGCTGCCAGTTGCCTTCGCCGATAAGCTGCGACAGCAGTTCACGCTTGCGGTTCTTGTCAACAAAATGGACGTGCTGGGTGATCTGCTCGGACGCGGTGTTACGACGCGCCACTTCCACTTCCAGCGGGTTGTGCAGCAGTTTCTCGGCCAGGCCCTTGATCTCGTCGGAGAAGGTCGCCGAGAACAGCAGATTCTGTCGACGCGCCGGCAGTTTAGCCAGTACGCGACGGATGTCATGGATAAAGCCCATATCCAGCATACGGTCCGCTTCGTCCAGCACGAGGATTTCAACTTTATCAAGACTGACGGCGTTCTGATGTTCAAGATCCAGCAGACGGCCCGGGGTGGCGACGAGGATGTCGACGCCGCCGCGCAGCTTCATCATCTGCGGGTTGATGCTCACGCCGCCGAAGACCACCAGCGAGCGAATATTCAGGTATTTACTGTAATCGCGGACGTTCTCGCCCACCTGCGCCGCCAGCTCACGGGTCGGGGTCAGGATCAGCGCGCGCACCGGACGACGGCCCTTTGCGTGCGGCTCATTCTGGATCAGGCGCTGCAGCAGCGGCAGGGTAAAGCCCGCCGTTTTACCGGTGCCGGTCTGGGCGCTAGCCATCAGGTCACGGCCCTGCAGTACCGCCGGGATCGCCTGCTGCTGGATAGGGGTCGGCTCAACGTAGCCCTGCTCAGCGACAGCGCGCAGGATATCGGGATTCAGGCCAAGGGAATCAAAAGACATAACAACTCCGAACCGCCCCGGCCCGGTGAAGGGCGTAGTTTTCAGGGAGATTATTGCGATAAGAGATGGCAAAAACCACAATGCCATGAAGGGGCGCAGTCTAGCAGATTTTGTGACAGGCCGCATAAAATCTGCAAAAGAATGCCGCGCCTGGCTGGCGGGCATGAGAAGGCCGCCGAGCGCGCTCAGCGGCCAGTGGGTCATAGCAGCGCGGTTAACGCAGACGATACTTAATTTTTTCGACAATCTTCGCGGTGGAGATGCCGTAGCGATCGTGGAGGGTCGGCAGGGCGCCGGCTAACAGGAACGCGTCGGGCAGCCCCACGCTATCCAGCTCACAGCGTACGCCCTTACGCATCAGCAGCGCGGCCACCGCTTCCCCCAGGCCTCCGACCGCGGTGTGGTTCTCCGCAGTTACCACCAGGCGGCCCGGCTTCGACGCCTGTTCAATAATCGCTTTCTCATCCAGCGGTTTGATGGTCGGCACGTGCAGAACCGCCACGCCGATATTATCGGCCCGCAGCTTTTCAGCCGCCTCCAGCGCGCGCATGGTCATCAGCCCGGAGGAGATAATCAGCACATCGTTGCCGTCCTCCAGCAGCTTCGCCTTACCCAGTTCGAACTGATAGTCATATTTATCCAGCACCAGCGGCACCTTACCGCGCAGCAGACGCATATACACCGGCCCCTGGTGATCGGCAATGGCCGGTACCGCCTGCTCTATCTCCAGTGCATCGCAAGGATCGACGATAACCATCCCGGGGATACCGCGCATGATCGCCAGATCTTCGGTGGCCTGATGGCTGGGGCCATAGCCGGTCGTCAGGCCCGGCAGCGCCGCGCAGATCTTCACGTTCAGATGCTCTTCGGCGATGACCTGGTGAATAAAATCATAGGCGCGACGGGTTGCAAAGGCGGCATAGGTGGTGGCGAAAGGAATAAATCCCTCCTTCGCCATCCCCCCTGCCGCCGCCATCAGCAGCTGTTCGGCCATGCCCATCTGGAAAAAGCGATCCGGGAAGGCCTGGGCGAAAATATGCAGGTCGGTATATTTTGACAGATCCGCAGTCATGCCGACGATGTCCGGGCGCTGCGCCGCCAGTTTTGACAGCGCGACGCCGAAGGGCGCAGGGACGGTCGCCTGGCCTTCATCGGCAATCGAGGCGATCATCGCCGACGTTTTTAAACGGGGTTGACTCTGGCTCATTACAGCACTCCTTCCGGTTTGTTAGCGTCCAGCACCGCGATCGCTTTTTGCCATTCGTCGGCATCGACGCGAATAAAATGGTTTTTATCGCGGGTTTCGAGGAACGGCACCCCTTTGCCCATCAGCGTGTCGCATAAAATGACCCGCGGCTGATTGCCGGAATAACTTTTCGCGTTGTCAAAGGCGGCCATCACCGCCGGCAGATCGTTACCGTCCACGCGCTGTACGTACCAGCCGAAGGCGGCCCATTTATCCTGCAGCGGCTCAAAGCCGAGGATTTTGCGTGAATCGCCGTCAGCCTGCTGTTTGTTGACATCGACAAGGTTAATCAGGTTGCTCAGGCCATAGTGAGCCGCCGACATCGCCGCCTCCCAGGTCGACCCTTCGTCCAGCTCCCCATCGGACATGGAGTTGTAGACCCAGGCCTTGCTCTGTTTCTGCCGCAGCCCAAGCGCCATGCCGACGGCAATGGACAGTCCCTGCCCCAGCGAGCCGCCGGACATCTCCATCCCCGGGGTGTAGGTCGCCATGCCGGACATCGGCAGGCGGCTGTCGTCGGAGCCGTAGGTTTCCAGTTCGGCTTCCGGGATAATGCCCGCCTCCAGCAGCGCGGCATAATAAGCGATAGCGTAATGGCCATGAGAGAGCAGGAAGCGATCGCGCCCCTCCCACTCGGGATCTTCCGGGCGATAGGTCATGGCATGGCTGAAGGCGGTAGCGAGCACATCGGCATAGCCCAGCGCCTGGCCGATATAGCCCTGCCCCTGCACTTCCCCCATTTGCAGGGCGTAACGGCGAATACGCCACGCCGCCGCGGCGACTTTTTGTGATTCGGTCATCTTCATCTGTTTGCCTCGCTTAGTGAATTAACATGCCGCCGTTAACGTCCAGGGTGATGCCGGTGGAGTAGGAGGAAAGATCGCTGCCGAGGAACAGCGCGGCGCGCGCGATGTCTATCGCGTCGCCAAGGCGTTTCATCGGAATGCCGGCAAGAATGTTGGCCGTCATGTCATCAGTCAGCTTGCCGGCGGTAATGTCGGTCTGAATCAGCCCCGGGGTGATGCAGTTAACGCGGACGTTATCCGGGCCAAGCTCGCGCGCCATCGCCCGCGCCAGACCCAGCACCCCGGCTTTTGCCGCGCTGTAGTGCGGTCCGCCGAAAATACCGCCGCCGCGCTGGGCGGAGACGGACGAGATGCAGACGATGCTGCCGGATTTTTGCGCCCGCATGGTGGGGATAACCGCCTGCGACATCAGCAGCGTGCCGCGCAGGCTAACATCAAGCACCGCGTCATAGTTGGCGCGCTTGATATCCATCAGCTTCAACGGCTGGGTAATCCCGGCGTTATTGACCAGTACATCAACCCGACCGTATTTCGCCAGGATCTGTTCGATGGCCGCCTGCACCTGCACTTCATCAGCGACGTTGGCCGCCAGGCCGAGATGGCCTTCGCCTAATGCCGCCGCGGCGGTTTTACTGGCTTCGCCATTGAGGTCGATAATGACCACTTTCGCGCCGTTTTCGGCGAATAATTTCGCAGTCGCGAAGCCCAAACCGCGTGCGGAGGCCGCGCCAGTAATAATGGCGACTTTATCTTTTAATAACATAGTTTCACTCCATGACATTACGTCATATTAATTAACAGGATATATTTCCGTTATTGTGGTTCATCGAGGAAAAGAATCACCACCAAACCAATGGCGGCGCAGATACCAAAATAGGTAAATACAGAATTATAACTCCCGGTTTTATCAAGCAAGAAACCAGCCGCCATCGGCGCGACAAATCCACCGAGGTTGCCGCCGCTATTAATTATGGAAGAGGCGATTGGATAGGTTTTGCTATCCGAAACGGCCATACCGTACGCGGTAAAGGCTGGCCAGCCGATATTTAAACAAAAGCCGACAAAGAATAATCCAATACAAACTGCCAGGGTGCTGGCCGGGATATTCAGCATAATTAGCATCATGACCACCGTTGACACCGCAGTGAACATCATGGTGGGTTTACGCCGGCGGCCTAATAGCTTATCCGAAACCCATCCGCCGCCGATCGCGCCAATAAAGCCGCCGATGCACGGCATACTGGCCACGAAGCCCATACTCATTACATCGAAACCGCGCTCTTTGACTAAATACAGGGGGATCCAGGTTAATAATCCGTACAGCACGCTAACCATCATAAAATACGCCAGGCAGTCACCGAGAATATTTTTTGAGGTGAATAAGCCTTTCGCCGTATCAATTGGCGCCATTTTCTTTACCCGAATGATTTTATCCAGCCAGGTGAATCTTTCGGCAATTAAGATATTTTCGCGTACGCTATTATTATGACTTTCACGCCCGGCATTAATCTCTGCCAGTTCGCTTTGGGAAACAAATCCGCTCTCAGCAGGCTTGGATTTGACCAGCAGATACCACGCGATGGCCGCCACAATTCCGGGTATAGCAAAAGAGAAAAAGACCCACCGCCACCCCCAGGTCACCGCAATCCACACCGCCAGCGGCGGCACAATAATCGGCGCAAACATGGTCGCCGCGATGTAAACGCCGGTTGCCGTGGCTTTCTCTTTTGGTGGAAACCAGTTATTTATGGTGGAAGCCAGCCCCACCGGGCAAGGCCCTTCGCTCAGCCCCAGTCCCAGCCGCACCAGCTTCAGGCCAAACACGGAGCTCACCGTGCCCATCAGCCAGGTAAAGGCGGAGAAGCCGAAAATGGAGAGCGATACCAGCCCCCGGGTACCGCGTTTGGCGATGAAAAAGCCGGCCGGGATCTGGCTTACCGCATAGCCGAGGAAAAACATACTGGCGATGGCCCCGGCTTCAAAATTATTGATATGAAACTCATCAATGATGAAAGGCAGTACCGCGCCAATATTCGTTCGGTCGGCGTAATTGATGGCATACACCAGAAAAATCATCGTCAAAACCACGAAACGATATTTCGTTTTCCTGGCGTCAGTACAGACCAGCGTATCTATACGTGACATAGGGTTTCCTCGTTTTATACCTCATCCACTTCGCTGTAAGCTGCCGCTTCGGATCACCGCGTTTTACTATCCATACAGGAGCAAGAGATAAATGCTTTTCGCCAGCGAAACAGGTGGTTAGGTGTTTTATAATTGCGATGCAAGCACATCGCAGTTTGTTATCAGGCCTGTGAGAGGAATATAACAACCCCAAAATGAAACGGTATTCAAAAAACCTCAATTATGATTGAGAAAAATTGAGTTAGTGACTTCCCGCAAATTTTTAGCGTTTTCTGACCTGCGCGCTTTTAACAAGATAAATTGTTAAGCCCATCACAAATTAACGTTGTTTTTTCGCTTTTCCCTATGCTGTACATCCCGGCTGCGCCACGCTGTTCGCTATTTTCTTTTATTCGCGCCCCGCGCAGGATGCCGCCATGAGCCAACCGCTACCCAATAAAAATCTGCCGATGCCCTCTTTACGCAATATCCAGGCTTTTATTGAAGTCGCCGCTACCGGCAGCCTTAATCTGGCCGCAGAGAATCTCAATATTACCGCCTCGGCGGTCAGCCATCAGATAGCCAGCCTGGAGCACTTTCTGGGGAAAAAACTGTTCTCCCGCAGCAGCAAAGGCGTCACGTTAACGACGGTGGGAGAAAAATATCTCAAAGAGGTCTCCGGGGCGCTGAATATGATTGGCCAGGCCACCAGCCAGGTGATCAACGATATCCATCAGGATTATTTACGCATTCATTCGGCGCCGAGCTTCGGCCTGCTATGGCTGATGCCCCGTCTGGATAAATTCCGCCAGGCGTGGCCGGCGTTAAAAATCAGCCTGACCTGTTCATACGAAAGCATCCAGTTCTCCCGGGATAATATTGATATCGATATTCGTCACGGGCTGTCACAGTGGCCGACGTTGCTGGTCAGAACCATTAAAAATGAGCGCGTCCTGCCCTACAGCGCAGCGTCTTATTTAGCCAGCCATCCTGTGCAGGCTGTGGAAGATCTGCTGGCCTGCGATCTGATCCACTCCGACAGCACCTTGATTAACTGGAGCAACTGGCTGTCGTGGCACAAGGTCCGCGGCTGGCATAAAAACTTCATTTTTAATTTCGACCGGTCATATATGAGCATCGAGGCGGCCAGAATGGGAATGGGCGTGATCCTCGAGAGCAATCTGCTGGCCGGCGGACACGTGCGCCAGGGGCAGCTGACGCCGGTATTTGCCGACGAGCGGAGCATGCCGGTCGGCGCGCACCACTTCGTCCTCCCCCACGCTAATGAACAGAAGGAGAAGGTCCAGCGCTTCTTCGCCTGGGTCGCCGGAGAGCTGAAAGAGGAAGGGTTCCATATTTGATCCCGGCTGGTGGACAAACCGCCAGTCGGCGCCTAAAGTTAATCAATCGATTGATTAATTTTTACCGAGCGCGATGACCAGTAAAGGCGAACAGGCAAAAAATCAGCTTATCGCGGCCGCTATCGCCCAGTTTGGCGAGTACGGCCAGCACGCCACCACCCGCGATATCGCCGCCCAGGCCGGGCAGAATATCGCCGCTATCACCTATTATTTTGGCTCGAAAGACGATCTGTATCTTGCCTGCGCCCAGTGGATCGCCGATTTTATCGGCGACAATTTTCGCCCGCAGGCCGAAGCGGCGGAGCACCTGCTTGCCGGGGAAGCGCCGGATCGCCAGGCGATCCGCGACCTCATCCTTAGCGCCTGCCACAACATGATCCTGCTGCTCACCCAGGACGATACGGTTAACTTAAGCAAATTCATTTCCCGTGAGCAGCTGGCGCCGACCGCCGCCTACCATCTGATCCACCAGCAGGTGATTGCCCCCCTGCACCATTATCTCACCCGGCTGATTGCCGCCTGGACCGGCTGCGAAGCCAGTGATACGCAAATGATCCTCCATACCCACGCCCTGCTGGGCGAGGTGCTCGCTTTCCGTCTCGGGCGTGAAACTATCCTGCTGCGCACCGGCTGGACGCAGTTTGACGCGCAAAAAACGGAACAGATTTTCGAAGTCATTACCTGTCATATCGATTTCATCCTGCATGGGTTATCGCAAAGGAGTTTGGGCTGATGAAAAAACCCGTCGTCGTCATTCTGCTGATCGTGATTCTTCTCGCCGCGCTGGGCGGCGGCTGGTGGTGGTACCAGAGCAGCCGGCAGCAGCCGCTGACCCTGTATGGCAATGTCGATATCCGCACCGTCAACATGAGCTTCCGCGTTGGCGGTAGGCTGGCCTCGCTGACCGTCGACGAAGGCGACAGCATCCGCGCCGGGCAAACTCTCGGCGAGCTTGACCGCGCGCCGTATGAAAATGCCCTGCTGCAGGCCCAGGCCAATGTCTCCACCGCCCAGGCGCAGTATGACCTGATGATGGCCGGCTACCGCGCGGAAGAGATTGCCCAGGCCGCGGCGGCGGTGAAACAGGCGCAGGCCGCTTACGACTATGCGCAAAACTTTTATCAGCGCCAGCTCGGGCTGCGCGCCAGCAGCGCCATTTCCGCCAACGATCTGGAGAATGCCCGCTCCTCGCGCGATCAGGCGCAGGCAACGCTCAAATCGGCGCAGGATAAGCTGCGTCAGTATCGCGCCGGTAACCGCCCGCAGGAGATTGCCCAGGCCAAAGCCAGTCTGGAACAGGCGCAGGCGGCGCTGGCCCAGGCCAAACTGGACCTGCACGATACCGTGCTCACCGCCCCTTCTGACGGTACGCTGATGACCCGCGCCGTCGAGCCCGGCACTATGCTCAACGCCGGCGGTACCGTACTGACGCTGTCGTTAACGCATCCGGTGTGGGTCCGCGCCTATGTTGACGAGAAAAACCTCGGCCAGGCGCAGCCGGGACAAGAAGTGCTGCTCTATACCGACAGCCGGCCGGATAAGCCCTATCACGGCAAAATCGGTTTTGTCTCGCCGAGCGCTGAATTCACGCCGAAGACCGTCGAGACCCCGGATCTGCGCACCGATCTGGTCTACCGTCTGCGCATTGTGGTGACTGATGCCGACGGCGCGCTGCGCCAGGGAATGCCGGTGACCATCTCCTTTAGCCACGGGAACGGACATGAGTGAGACCGTCATCGCCTTAAACGGCCTGAGCCGCCGTTTTCCCGGTATGGACAGGCCAGCGGTAGCGCCGCTCACCTGCACGATCCGCGCCGGCTACGTCACCGGGCTGGTGGGGCCCGACGGCGCGGGGAAAACCACCCTGATGCGAATGCTCGCCGGATTGCTCAAGCCTGATGAGGGCCGCGCCAGCGTGATAGGCTTCGACCCGCTAAAAGACGACAGCGCCCTGCACGCGGTGCTCGGCTATATGCCGCAGAAGTTCGGCCTGTATGAAGATCTGACGGTGATGGAAAACCTGACCCTGTACGCCGACCTGCGCAGCGTCACCGGCGAGGCGCGGAAGAAAATTTTCGACCGCCTGCTGGAGTTCACCTCCCTTGGTCCATTCACCGAACGGCTGGCAGGCAAGCTTTCCGGCGGGATGAAGCAAAAGCTGGGCCTCGCCTGTACCCTGGTGGGCGATCCGAAAGTACTGCTGCTCGATGAGCCCGGCGTCGGCGTCGACCCTATCTCGCGCCGCGAGCTATGGCAGATGGTGCACGAGCTGGCCGGCGACGGCATGCTGATCCTGTGGAGCACCTCCTATCTCGATGAAGCGGAACAATGCCGCGACGTGCTGCTGATGAACGAAGGCAAACTGCTCTACCAGGGTGAGCCGACGGCGCTGACGCAAACCATGGCCGGGCGCAGCTTTCTGGTTTCCAGCCCGCAGGAGAACAACCGCCGCCTGCTGCAGCGGGCGCTGAAGCTGCCGCAGGTTAGCGACGGGGTGATCCAGGGCAAATCGGTGCGTCTGATCCTGAAAAAGGACGCGCGCATTGAGGAAGTCCAGCAGCATGGCGACATGCCGCCCCTGCAGGTGGCCGACACCGCGCCGCGCTTTGAAGATGCGTTTATCGACCTGCTCGGCGGCGCCGGGACCGCTGAATCGCCGTTGGGGGCGATTATCCATCGCGTTGACGGCAGCAAAGAGGAAACGGTCATTGAAGCCCAGTCGTTAACGAAAAAGTTTGGTGATTTCGCCGCTACCGACCATGTCGATTTCCAGGTCAAGCGCGGTGAAATTTTCGGCCTGCTCGGCCCCAACGGCGCCGGGAAATCCACCACCTTCAAAATGATGTGCGGCCTGCTGGTGCCCACCTCCGGCAAAGCGCTGGTGCTGGGAATGGATCTCAAGGTCAGCTCTGGCAAGGCGCGCCAGCATCTGGGCTATATGGCGCAAAAATTTTCGCTGTACGGCAACCTCAGCGTCGAGCAAAACCTGCGCTTTTTCTCCGGCGTCTATGGCCTGCGCGGCCGGGCGCAAAATGAAAAAATCGCCCGGATGAGCGATGCCTTTGGCCTGAAAAGTATCGCCCGCCACGCCGCCGACGAGCTGCCGCTCGGCTACAAGCAGCGGCTGGCGCTGGCCTGCTCCCTGATGCATGAACCCGATATTCTGTTTCTCGATGAACCCACCTCCGGCGTCGATCCCCTTACCCGCCGCGAGTTCTGGCTACATATTAATAGCATGGTTGATAAAGGCGTGACGGTAATGGTCACCACCCACTTTATGGATGAGGCGGAATACTGCGACCGCATCGGGCTGGTCTATCACGGCAAACTTATCGCCAGCGGGACCCCGGACGAGCTGAAGGCCCAGGCGGCGGACGACAGCCAGACGGACCCGACCATGGAGCAGGCGTTTATTACCCTGATTAACCGCTGGGACAAGGAGAATAGCCATGGGCAATAGCATTCTCTCCTGGCGGCGGGTCCGCGCCCTGTGCGTCAAAGAGACCCGGCAGATTGTGCGCGATCCCAGCAGTTGGCTGATCGCGGTGGTGATCCCCCTGCTGCTGCTGTTTATCTTCGGCTACGGCATTAACCTCGACTCCAGCAGGCTGCGGGTCGGCGTATTGCTTGAGCAGCAGAGCGAAGAGGCGCTGGATTTCGTCCATACCATGACCGGCTCGCCCTATATCGACGCCACCGTCAGCGACAGCCGCAGGCAGCTGATTGAGATGATGCAGGCCGGGCGCATCCGCGCCATGGTGGTCATTCCGGTGGATTTCGACCGCCAGATGGCCCGCCCCGGCGCCGACGCACCGCTGCAGCTCATCACCGACGGCAGCGAGCCCAATACCGCCAACTTCGCTCAGGGCTATGTGGAAGGTATTTGGCAAATCTGGCAGCAGCAGCGGGCGGAAGACCGCGGCGAAACCTTTGAACCGCTGATCGACGTGCAGATGCGCTACTGGTTTAACCCGGCGGCTATTAGCCAGCACTTTATTATCCCCGGGGCGATCACCATCATCATGACCGTGGTCGGCGCCATACTGACCTCGCTGGTGGTGGCCCGCGAATGGGAGCGCGGCACCATGGAGGCGCTGCTGTCGACGGAGATCACCCGCGCCGAACTGCTGCTGTGCAAGCTCATTCCCTACTATTTCCTCGGCATGCTGGCGATGCTGCTGTGTATGCTGGTGTCGGTATTTATTCTCGGCGTGCCCTATCGCGGCTCGCTGCCGATCCTGTTTGTCATTACCAGTCTGTTTTTGCTCAGCACCCTGGGGATGGGGCTGCTGATCTCAACCATTACCCGCAACCAGTTTAACGCCGCGCAGGTGGCGCTGAACGCCGCCTTTTTACCGTCGATTATGCTGTCCGGGTTTATTTTCCAGATAGACAGTATGCCGGCGGTGATCCGCGCGGTGACCTATGTGATCCCGGCGCGCTATTTCGTTAGTACTCTGCAAAGCCTGTTTCTGGCGGGCAATATTCCGGTGGTGCTGCTGGTCAACGTGCTGTTTTTGATTGCGTCGGCGGTGATGTTTATCGGTCTGACGTGGCTGAAAACCAAACGGCGTCTGGATTAGGTTTTGTCCGGTGGCGCTGCGCCGACCGGGCCTACGGTTTAACCAACATCGATTATACGGTTCGCCGATCCCGTAGGCCGGGCAAACGCAGTGCCGCCCGGCGTGGTTGAATGGGCCAAAGGAGCTATTATGTTTCACCGTTTATGGACATTAATCCGCAAAGAGCTGCAGTCGCTGCTGCGCGAGCCGCAGACGCGGGCGATTTTAATCATGCCGGTGCTGATTCAGGTGCTGCTGTTTCCCTTTGCCGCGACGCTGGAGGTGACCAACGCCACCATCGCTATCTACAACGAGGACAGCGGTCGCCACGCGGTGGAACTCACTCAGCGCTTTGCCCGCGCCAAAGCCTTTACCCACGTCCTGCTGCTGCAAAGCCCGCAGGCGATCCAGCCGACCATCGATGAACAAAAAGCTCTGCTGGTGGTGCGCTTCCCGGCCGATTTCTCGCGCAATCTGGATAACTATCAAACCGCCCCGCTGCAGCTTCTGCTCGACGGACGCAACTCCAACAGCGCGCAAATCGCCGCCAACTATCTGCAACAGATTGTGAAAAACTATCAGCAGGAGCTGCTGGAGGGTAAAGCGAAGCCGAACAACAGCGAGCTGGTGGTGCGCAACTGGTACAACCCGAATCTCGACTATAAATGGTTCGTGGTGCCGTCGCTTATCGCCATGATCACTACCATCGGGGTGATGATCGTCACCTCGCTGTCGGTGGCTCGCGAGCGCGAGCAGGGCACCCTTGACCAGCTGCTGGTCTCCCCCCTCGCCACCTGGCAAATTTTCGTCGGCAAGGCGGTGCCGGCGCTGATTGTCGCCACCCTGCAGGCAACTATCGTGCTGGCGATTGGTATCTGGGCCTATCAGATCCCGTTTGCCGGCTCGCTGCTGCTGTTCTATTTCACCATGGTGATTTACGGTCTATCGCTGGTGGGCTTTGGCTTATTGATTTCGTCGCTGTGCGCCACCCAGCAGCAGGCGTTTATCGGCGTGTTCGTCTTTATGATGCCGGCTATTCTCCTGTCGGGGTACGTCTCACCAGTGGAAAACATGCCGCAGTGGCTGCAGGATCTGACCTGGATAAATCCCATCCGCCACTTTACCGATATCACCAAGCAAATTTATCTGAAGGATGCGAGTCTGGAGATTGTGTGGGGAAGTTTGTGGCCGCTACTGGTCATAGCGGCCACCACCGGCTCAGCGGCGTATGCGATGTTCCGAAGGAAGATTGCGTAATACCCGTCATCGTTCAAACTACAACGGCGTTGGCTTTCCTTACTCACCCCAGTCGCATAGTTATCTATGCTTCTGGGGATTCGCTGCGTTGCCGCCTTGTTGTAGCTCGAACGCTTTAGGGTAACGGCTCTTATCTTTCGCCAGCAGCGAGACCACCGCCGGGCCAGCCAGTATCACCAGCCCGGCGAGGGCCAGCAGCAGGTTGTTGTGCAGCACGCGCGACAGCAGCCACAGCGCTATCATGGCCGCGCCGAAGTACCAGGTCGTGGTGAGCTCCTCAAGGAAGTCTCCCACATCGCGCCAGCGCGCCTCATGGTGACGCTGTAAAAACAGCATCGCCAGCAGCGTGACGCTGTAGAGGACGCACAGTCCCAATCCGACGCGCACCAGCGCGCCGCTCATCCAACCCATCACCAGTACTGCCACGACCAGTAGATGCAACATAATCTGCCAGCAACTAAGACCCGTTGCGACGCGTACACGTTGTTGCCACTTCATGGCTTCTCTCCTGAAGGATTTTTCTCTGCTACTCAGAGTACCGCACTTTACGGAAAATTCCGTAACACCGCATCTTTTTGTGACGTCTACTACACTATTTTATTCAGGAAAGTGACATTTACTGGAAAATTATGGCTGAGCCAACGGCGGGATTTTCGTTGAACGTGCTGACAATTAACACCCATAAAGGCTTTACGGCGTTTAATCGGCGTTTTATTTTGCCCGAACTGCGCGACGCCGTGCGCAGCGTTAGCGCGGATATTGTTTGCCTGCAGGAGGTGATGGGCGCTCATGAGGTACATCCGCTGCACATCGAAAACTGGCCGGATACGACCCATTATGAATTTCTCGCCGACACCATGTGGAGCGACTACGCCTACGGGCGCAATGCGGTTTATCCGGAAGGCCACCACGGCAACGCCGTGCTGTCGCGCTTTCCCATTGAATACTACGAAAATCGCGATATCTCGGTCGGCAACGGGGAGAAGCGCGGCCTGCTGTACTGCCGCATCGTGCCGCCGCGGAGCGGGATAACTATTCACGTGATTTGCGTCCATCTCGGTCTACGCGCCGACCAACGGCAGGCGCAGTTGACCATGCTGGCGGAGTGGGTCAATACCCTGCCCGCGGGCGAGCCGGTGGTGGTGGCTGGCGATTTTAACGACTGGCGTCAGCAGGCTAACCAGCCGTTAAAAGCCCAGGCCGGGCTGGAAGAGATCTTTACCCGCGCCCGCGGACGGCCGGCGCGCACCTTTCCGGTCAGTTTTCCGCTGTTGCGCCTCGACCGCATTTACGTCAAGAACGCCCACGCCAGTCGCCCGAAGGCGCTGGCCCTTAAACAATGGCGGCATCTGTCCGATCATGCACCCCTTAGCGTGGAGATACATTTGTGAAATGTCGTTGGCAGGAAGGCAACCGCATTACGCTACTGGAGAATGGCGACCAGTACTATCCGGCGCTGTTTGCGGCCATCGGTCGCGCCAGCCGGCGGGTGATCCTCGAATCCTTTATCTGGTTTGAAGATGAGGTAGGCCGGCGGCTGCACGCGGTCCTGCTCGAGGCTGCCCGCCGCGGCATCCAGGTGGAGGTGCTCCTCGACGGCTATGGTTCCCCGGATCTCAGCGATGAATTTGTCGGCGAGCTCACCGCCGCTGGCGTGATTTTCCGCTACTACGATCCGCGTCCTAAGCTGATGGGGATGCGCACCAATCTGTTCCGTCGCATGCACCGTAAAATCGTGGTAATCGACGACACCACCGCCTTTGTCGGCGGTATTAACTACTCCGCCGAACATATGAGCGACTACGGTCCGGAGGCGAAGCAGGATTATGCGGTGCAGGTCGAAGGGCCGGTGGTGCTCGACATCCTGCAGTTCGAGCTGGAAAACCTGCCCAACAGCGAAACCGCCCGCCGCTGGTGGCGACGTCGTCGCCACCAGCCGGAGATTAACCAGACCCCCGGCGAGGCGCAGGCGCTGTTCGTCTGGCGCGACAACCAGGATCACCGCGACGATATTGAACGCCACTACCTGAAGATGCTGACCAGCGCCCGCCGGGAAGTGATTATCGCTAACGCCTATTTTTTCCCCGGCTACCGCCTGCTGCATGCGATGCGCAATGCCGCGCGGCGCGGAGTACGGGTTAAGCTGATCGTGCAGGGCGAACCGGATATTCCCATTGTGAAGTTTGGCGCCCACCTGCTCTATCACTATCTCGTTAAGGGCGGGGTGCAGATTTACGAATATCGCCGTCGCCCGCTGCATGGCAAGGTCGCTCTGGCAGACGACCACTGGGCCACCGTTGGGTCAAGCAACCTGGATCCGCTTAGCCTGTCGCTGAATCTGGAAGCCAATCTGATCATCCACGATCGGGTGTTTAACCAGACGCTGCGCGATAATCTCAACGGGCTTATCGCCCGGGATTGCCAGCGCATCGATAAAACGATGCTGCCGAAACGCAACTGGTGGCGGCTGGGCGTCAGCGTGATGGCTTTCCACTTTCTACGCCACTTCCCGGCATGGGTCGGCTGGTTACCGGCTCATACCCCGCGGCTGGCCAGAGTCAGCCCGCCGGTCCAGCCGGAAATTGAAACTCAGGACCGCGTCGAGTCTCCAGCCAGGGATAATCCACTATGAGCAAATCACATCCCCGCTGGCGGATGGCGAAAAGAGTGCTTACCGTGCTCTTTTTTATCGCCGTCATCGTCCTGCTGGTGATCTACGCGCAAAAAGTCGACTGGCAGGACGTGTGGAAGGTGATCCGCGGCTACGATCGGCTGGCCTTGTTTAGCGCCATTGCGCTGGTTATCGTCAGCTACCTCATTTACGGCTGCTACGATCTGCTCGGTCGGGCCTATTGCGGGCACAAGCTGGCGAAACGCCAGGTCATGCTGGTGTCGTTTATCTGCTACGCCTTCAACCTGACCCTCAGCACCTGGGTCGGCGGGATCGGTATGCGCTACCGGCTGTACTCGCGGCTGGGGCTGAACGGCAGCACCATCACCCGTATTTTTTCCTTAAGCATTACCACCAACTGGTTGGGCTATATTCTGCTGGGCGGGGTGATATTCACGGCAGATCTGGTGAAGCTGCCGCCGCACTGGTACATCAGCCAGACCACTCTGCGCATTATCGGCGGGGTGATGCTGATCCTTACGCTTTGCTATCTGTTCGGCTGCGCGTTCGCTAAACGCCGTCACCTGACGATTAAAGGCCAGCGGCTGGTGCTGCCCTCCTGGCGCTTCGCGCTGCTGCAGATGGGGCTCTCGGCGGCGAACTGGATGGCGATGGGGGCGATAATCTGGCTGCTGTTGGGCAGCGAGATTAACTATTTTCTGGTATTAGGGGTGCTGCTGGTGAGCAGTATCGCCGGGGTGATTATCCATATTCCGGCTGGGATCGGCGTGCTGGAGGCGGTGTTTATCGCCATGCTCTCCGGGGAAGATATTTCGAAGGGCGCGATCATTGCCGCCCTGCTCGCCTGGCGCGCGCTCTATTATTTCCTGCCATTGCTACTGGCGACGGTGGCCTATCTGCTGCTGGAGAGCCGGGCGAAAAAGCTACGGCAAAAGAACCAGCGCAAGCTGGCCCGCGAATGAAACGGCCTGGTCGCGCTGCGCTTGCACGGGCCTACGGAGTGTGAGCCTGTGAGAGGAT
>NZ_KV792645.1:0-213 GCF_001808265.1 Klebsiella sp. HMSC16A12 | reverse complement strand
TAGGCCGGGTAAGGCGCAGCCGCCACCCGGCAGCACCACGGGTACCGTGTCTGATGCCGTCGCCCGGCGGCGCTGCGCTTGCGCGGGCCTACGGAGTGTGAGCCTGTGAGAGGATCCTGTAGGCCGGGTAAGGCGCCAGCCGCCACCCGGCAAAATCACGGCTATCGTGCCTAATGCCATCGCCCGGCGGCGCTGCTGGACTGACCCCATAAA
>NZ_KV792644.1:0-3378 GCF_001808265.1 Klebsiella sp. HMSC16A12 | reverse complement strand
GTCGGGTTTCGCCACCACTGATTTGAGCGTCAGATTTTGTGATGCTTGTCAGGGGGGCGAAGCCTATGGAAAACCGCCAATCTCCCAGACCCTTTCTATCGCCTTTCGCCTGAGCAGGTAACGCTCGCCGCAGAGTCATGACCGAACGAAGTGAGCGAATGACCGAGGAAGCGTAATTTCTGTAATGCTTAACAGGGCTCTTATCGCTCGGTACACCTGTTTCCACCCTGATTACACGCTCTGCTGCAACGGTTTCCTGTCGGTTTCCACTTTTGCCTGCACAGCTATACAACGGCAACATCCGGGCAGGACATGTAAAGTTAGCTAACTTTACGCCTGCCTTATTCGCATGACTGCTCAAAGGAAAACCTATGACTGATGATCGGGCATTGCAACTTCGCTTAACCGGGTTCCGCAAGGCTGAGGCCTCTCTCAGGCTCGAAGGTATGGACCCGTCCGGAACCCCGCTTTATGAGTCCGTAAAGGCACGGATTCTTTCCGGTGAAATTACCTTCGACGAGGGCCGTGCTGAGATACGGGCTCATTACCAGAAGCGGTCGAACAGTAACTGACGCGGACAGGAAATGTTTTGTGGCCACTGCCGCTGCGCCGGCGCCACAAAACGGCGGGACAAGATGTGTTTTTGGAGTACCGCCGGCACGCCAAATCCTCCAGGTCTGGCTACGCCCGACACCCTTTTGTTGCTCGTTAAATCCGACCCCTTTGCGGTATTTCTGCCGCGCCTACGGCTTGCCCAACGTCTCACGGCCACACAGTAAACTGTGCACCCGGTCATCGTTTCTGGGGGCTCAAAATTTTCGGACTAAATACGTCGTGATGAAACAATTCATCGACTGTTTAGGAGAAAACTATGAAATATCTAAATCTGCTCGAACTGATACTCAACTGCCTAAAGACAGCCGCGGATCTGTGGGACTGGCTGCATCTGAACAACTTCTTTTTCGAAACGTTCGGCCTACTTTTGTCATGAAAAGGAGTTGTGCCGGTGCGTATGCATAGCTATTCACTGGCACACAAATCATCAGGCGCGTTTTTCAGGGATTATGCCGGGGAAAGGTGCCGGAAACGGCCCGCACGCGTCAGAATGGCGCTGAGGGCGTCTCAGGGGGTGCGCCCAAGTAGACTTATGTTAAATCAGCTATGGGATTTTCTGGTGTGGTACATTCAATGCCAGTTATGGATGTACTAACGGAGAACTTGTGGCTACTGATGCACAAATAAAACAGATTAACGCTCTCATCAAAAAGTATCCTGACTCGTGCTCTATTTGCCAGCAGGATTATGATGAGGATTACGTGACGTATACGGTTTTTGGATACGACAAAAACCGGAAGATGCAGGTAACAACGGGTTGTTGCGCTCGAACGCTTACAGAACTGGTCTTACTGGGCGTTTGCGGATGCTTTGATCCTGATGAACGTGATGAGATCATGAAAAATCACCCAATGGCGAAGAAGTTCTTCACAAACTAAATACTGGAAAATTATTGCTCAAGCCCGCAATTTGCGGGCTTTTTCATGCGCTGCGGTAAAGGGATGTTATGGTAAATCCTGCCAATGTAAGACTGACTTTTATATCGTTTAAAAGTTATTTTTCGTTCAGCTTTGCATTCAGATCAGGGGTGAGAACGTTTAATGATTTAACCAGGTGGGAGAGATCGTAGATGTTTCGCCCTTTGTACTTAGGGTTGTCCTTGCTTGTACGGATTTTGATAAGCAATCCGTAGTTCTCTAGCTCTTGGAGAGAACGTTGCACTGTTCTTGATGAGACTCCCATTCTAACCGCAATACTTTCTTGAGATGGATGTGGCCAGTCGTAAGGTTTCCACCAGTGAATAATTAGATGAAGCAGGACATTGAACGTTGTTGGTGTCATGTTGAGCGCCCCTTGCAAGAAGAAGAGCGATGTAGGAATGGCTGACCAACCCATACCTAATGCTTCCCTTCCCCACTTTGCTTCAAGTGTCTGTTTCTGAACGTCAAAATTATTTTTTTGATCTGACATATACCAACCTGCTAAGCTGAATTCTTCATAGAAGAATTCAGCTTAGCAGGTTGGTTATCTAATTCATATAATTAGTACGACACCAGCGCGCTTATAATATAACTATATTAAACTATACTTAATCTACACTCACCTCTTGGTAGCGCGATTAAGTTACGCAGCTCCCTTGAGGCTCTAAACCTCCCTTTAGGTGGGCAGCGATTAAGTTACGCGTCTTCCTTAAGGAGCTTGAAACCGCCCTCTTGGTTACTTTTAACCTTGAGGAACTACAACTTAAACTGTTTGCTAACGTTAGTTTTTGTTGTTAAAACCGCCCTCAGAGGCGGTTTTTTTATGCGTGAAATAAAATGAGAACAATAGTTTACGTAGACGGATTCAATTTTTATCACGGATTGGTTAAGCGTTCGGGATATAAGGGGCTAGATCTGTATAAGCTTTTTGAAGAACAACTACTTCCGATAAGAGCAAGAGAATCACAGCTGATTAAAGTGAAGTTTTTTACTGCTGAGATCAAAGCAAAATTTGCTACCCGAGGCGAACAGGCACACCAAGCCCAGCAAGCTTATCATCGGGCTCTGCTACAGATTTATGGTGATAAGATCGAGATAATCAAAGGTTATTATTCGGAACGCCAAGAATGTGCAATGACCTTCAATGAAGGGCATCCGCCATCAAAAACGGATAGAACCACAGTCTGGAAATTAGAAGAAAAACAGACCGATGTTAGGATGGCTTTAGAAATGTATCGCGATGCTGTTCGTGGTGAGGCCGAGCAGTTGGTTCTCTGTACTAACGATTCGGATATGATACCGCCAATAGAAATGATTAAGGCTGACCGGCCCGAATTGAAAATCGGAATCGTAGTACCAAGGGAACAAGATACCAATCGAGTGATTAGTAGTTTGGCTGGCTTAGGTGACTGGAGCTTGCCATATGTATCCTATGAAGCTCTAAGGCTGGCACTATTGCCGGATAAGGTCCCGACAAGGCGGAAACCAATACTGAAACCAAATCACTGGTAAATGGATGGATCTTCTTGTGATCCTTTTTCTCTCGTCGTAATCTCATGCCCAGTAAACAAAAAAACCACCGCTACCAACGGTGGTTCGTTTGCCGGAATTAAGAGCTACCAACTCTTTCTTCCGAAGGTAACTGGCTTTCACGGAGCGCAGGTACCAAAACTGTCCTTTCAGTGTAGCCGCAGTCAGGCCACCACTTCAAGAACTCTGTAGAAGCACTCTACTACTCTGCTCCGTGAATCCTCTTACCAATGGCTGCTGCCAGTGGCGTTAAGTCGTGTCTTTTCGGGTTGGACTCAAGTTGATAGTTACCGGATAAGACGCAGCGGTCGGA
>NZ_KV792643.1:27368-99217 GCF_001808265.1 Klebsiella sp. HMSC16A12 | reverse complement strand
GATTGTCTGATAAATTGTTAAAGAGCAGTTGCAACGCGGCTTTCAGCTCACCGTTGCGAGGTCCCGTATAATACGTTTTCCTCATTCAGAGTCAAGCCCTTATTTTGCTTTTCTCTGTCAGTTTTTAGCGCTGAACTTCACCGCTAAAACCCTGCTGACCCGGCGGCTTGCTTGCCGTTGTTCCGTGTCAGTGGAGGCGCATTATAGGGAGTTCTGAGACGTTGACAAGCCCTGTTTTCAAAAAATTATTCAACCGTCTCTTTTTTGTGCAAAACGCCCTTAGAGCGGTAATTTTTCCAGCGTCGAGAAGCCATAGCGACGCAGAACGGGTAAAAGCTGTTCTGTTTCTGCCGTCAGCGCCATGCAGAATGCCTTATTCTCGTCGCTGGACTTCGCATCCGGCGCTTCATGCTCTAACAGCCAGGCGGTGCGACGGGCAATCGCCGCGCCGGAATCGATCAGCCGTGTGCCTTCCGGCAGAACGCGCTGCAGCTCCTCCTGTAAAAGAGGAAAGTGGGTGCAGCCCAGCACCACCGTATCCGGCGGCTCCTGCATCCGCAGCCATGGGCGCAGGATACGGCGCAGCTCTTCTAACGGCACAGGCTCGCCGTGCAGCTTCGCTTCCGCCAGCTCCACCAGCTCCGCCGACCCCAGCATTTCAATCCGACATTCATTGGCAAAGCGGTCGATCAGCTCACGGGTATAAGGACGCTTTACGGTACCGCGCGTCGCCAGCAGGCCAACAATGCCGTTCGCCGTTAAACGGGCGGCGGGCTTGATCGCCGGCACCACGCCAACGACGGGGAAAGCGAACTTTTCACGCAGGGCAGGCAGGGAGACGGTACTGGCGGTATTGCAGGCGATCACCGCCAGCGCCAGGGGATAACGCTGCTGGACAGCGGTGACGATTTCCACAACGCGCTCAACGATAAACTCCTCGCTCTTCTCGCCATAGGGGAAGGCAACGTTATCGAAAGCATAGATGTAATGCAGATTCGGCAGCAGCTGCCGAATCTCATTATAAACCGACAACCCACCGACGCCGGAATCAAACACCAGCACGGTGGGACGTGGATCAGAAGGTGTAGCTGCCAGACAAGGTGTATTCCCGTCCTGCAGATTGGTAGCCATAAACTGTCTCGTAATCTTTATCGAACAGGTTGGCTATTTTACCACGAACTGTCAGGTGTGAGGTGACGGGATACGATAAACCGACATCCCAGAGGCTCAACCCACCCATATTGACGGTACGCGAGTTGTCGTAGTCATAATCGTAACGCTTGCCGATGTAGTGATACGTCACATCCCACCCCAGATCGTAGACCTGGCCGTTCAGCTCGTATTTCACCTGCTGCTTCGCCCGGCGATAGAGGATCTTATTGGTTTCATCATCGCGAGGGTCAACATACTGCAGCGTCAGATGGTGCTCCACCGGCCCGGTGGTTATATTCCCCGTCCACTCCAGCCCCTTAATCGTCGCCGACTTGACGTTGTAATAGGCGTTGTTGTCGTAATCGATGAGGTTTTGAATCTCATAGCGATACGCGGAGAGGCGCCAGTCGACCGGCCCCGTTAACCCTTCAAGGCCCGCTTCCCATTGCTTCGACTCCTCTGGCTTCAGATTCGGGTTAGAGGCGATGCCAAAGCGTTCTGCACCGTACTGCTGCCCGAGGGAGGGGGCGAGGAATCCTGTGCCGTACGAGAGCGTTGTCCGATAACCGTCGATAAATTCCCAGCCTGCGGCCGTCTGCCAGGTACCGTGCCAGCCAAACTGCTCGTCATGATCCTCACGGCCGGAAGCTTCCAGCGTCACGCTGTCAATCTGCTGCTGTCCCGTCAGATAAAGACCGGTGGTGTCACGCTTATACACGTCGGTACTGGTCGTTCCGCTGGATTTCAGCTTCTCTTGTTTCCAGTCAACGCCGCCGCTCACTGCCCCATGGCCTACCACAACATTATTTCCCCACTGGATATAGCGCTGTTCCATATCATCCAGGGTGGTGCCCGCGGCATAGCGGCCAGCGTCGCTGCTGTAGTTGTAATCTTTGATGCGCTGATAGTTAGCAATCAGCTGGGAGGAGTAAATTCCGGAGTGGTAGTGCAGACCGGTATCCCAGGATTGGGTATAGGATTGATCTTCATCGTTTCCACCTGCGTAGCCCCAGTTACCCTGGTCATAGTCAGCGTTGGCGGAATAACCATAGCCGCGGAAGAACCCCGAGAAGTTGTCATCGAACTGATGCTGTACCCCGCCCCACAGCATTTTATTGCGGTAGCCGTCGCGATCGCTGTCGCCGCTGTAAGAGGAATTCGGCTGGACGTTAAACCCTTTGGTGGTCTGATAGGCGCCAGCAGCGGTAACCAACGTATCGCCAAACCGCTTGTTAAAGGCGCCGTCATAGGACTGATAGCCGTTCGTACCCGCGCCGGCGTTGATCTGCGAACGCTCAGCGTCGGTCATGGTGATGATGTTCACCACCCCGCCGATCGCTCCGGAGCCGTACACCGCGGAGCGCGGGCCGCGGATGTATTCCACCCGCTGGACCAGTGAGATAGGGATCTGACTGATATCTACGCCGTTGGAGATCCCCGGACGCGCCATCGGCACACCGTCGATCAGCACCAGCACGTGACGAGCCTCCGTCCCCCGAACATACAGCGAAGCGCTCTGCCCCATGCCGCCGTTGCGGGCAATATCGACCCCGGGAAGACGACGCATGACATCGTTTAAATCTTTGGACTGCCAGCGGTCGATGTCATCGCGCGTCACAATGTCGGTCGGCGCCAGCACGGTATTGACCGGCTGTTGAAAACGGTTTGCTGTCACCACCAACGTATCTGAATTGCTATCCTGCGCCCAGCCGGAAAATGCCGTGACGGATAAGGCCGTCATCAGCGAAGCTTTTTTAATCATTGTAAAAGCATCCGAAACAGAAAAAGGATGCCGCAGGTTTTATCAGTTGCTCGCGACGATAAAACCCAGTGCGACGTATTCCGGCAGGTCTTCGGGCTTGGAGGCTGTTTCAAGAAATAATGACTTCCCACGGCTAGCCGCAGTGTCTGCACCGAGTGCGCTCATTTCTCACCTTCCTTACCGCTGCGCGTCAGCCCCAGATTTCCACTGGGTTCCCTTTTAACTCACAGGACCGGTAGGCGAATGCTACAATCAGAACCATATAGATGTCCAGACTGCTAATTATATTTCCCGCGGCATTCGAGGCTGGACATCCCCGGCGCTTTCCCTACAATCCCCGCGTACTTATTTTATTCAGGATACATCATGACCCCCGAACACCTTCCTACCGAACAATACGAAGCGCAGCTGGCAGAAAAAGTCGTCCGTTTGCAAACCATGATGGCGCCTTTTGCCGCGCCGGTTCCGGAAGTGTTTCGTTCGCCGGTCAGCCACTACCGTATGCGCGCCGAGTTCCGTCTGTGGCACGATGGCGACGATCTGTACCATATTATTTTCGATCAGCAGACCCGGTCGCGGATTCGCGTTGACAGCTTCCCGGCCGCCAGCGCGCTGATCAATCAGCTGATGACCGCCATGCTGGAGGGCGTACGCAACAATCCCGTGCTACGCCAGAAGCTGTTCCAGATTGACTATCTGACCACCCTCAGCAACCAGGCGGTCGTTTCGCTGCTGTATCATAAAAAGCTGGACGATGCCTGGCGAGAGCAAGCGGAGGCGCTGCGTGACGCCCTGCGAGCCCAGGGGCTCAATGTGCATCTGATTGGGCGGGCGACCAAAACTAAAATCGAGCTCGATCAGGATTATATAGATGAACGCCTGCCGGTTGGCGGGCGGGAGATGATCTACCGTCAGGTGGAAAACAGCTTTACTCAACCGAACGCGGCCATGAACATTCAGATGCTGGAGTGGGCACTGGATGTCACCAAAGGGGCGACTGGCGACCTGCTGGAATTGTACTGCGGCAACGGTAACTTCTCGCTGGCGCTGGCACGTAATTTCGATCGCGTATTGGCCACCGAAATCGCCAAACCGTCGGTGGCGGCGGCGCAGTACAACATCGCCGCTAACCATATCGACAACGTGCAGATTATCCGCATGGCGGCGGAAGAGTTTACTCAGGCGATGAACGGGGTGCGGCAGTTCAACCGGCTGCAGGGTATCGATCTGCATAGCTATCAGTGCGAAACCATCTTCGTCGATCCACCGCGCAGCGGGCTGGACAGCGAGACGGAAAAAATGGTGCAGGCCTATCCGCGTATTTTGTACATTTCGTGCAACCCGGAAACGCTGTGTCGCAATCTGGAAACGCTAAGCCAGACGCACAACGTTACCCGGCTGGCGCTGTTCGACCAGTTCCCGTATACCCATCACATGGAGTGCGGCGTCCTGCTGACCCGCAAATAGGCCCAAAAAAACCGGCAACGTCATATTGCCGGTTTTTTTACCGCTGGCGGCTTACTCGGCTGCGGTATCTTTGCGGTTACGCATCTTGTAGCCGATCCAGAAGACCATCGCGACGGACAGAACGGCCGGGAAGAAGTTAGAACCGATATCCGGGTACTCCGCACGCACGACGGTGCTGTACAACAGCACCCCGAGAATAAAAAAGGCGGCGGCCAGGCCCGGTAGCCCAACGGGCATACTGCGATTCTGATAGCGCTGATGCAGACAGTAGACCGTCAGCAGCAGGGATAAAATGGGGAAGACGGAAAACGGAACTATCGAACTGAACAGCGCCGCAAAGGCGCCATTAATGGATAACCCGGCAATCAGCGCCAGCAGCAGCGTACCTTTATCTTGAACTGAGTGTTTCATTGCTCGTCCTTCACGTTATTCGGAATGATGTGACATTTTTTCTTGTTCACGGCGATACCAGTAATACGCGCCTTTCGAGATCATTCGAAGCTGCAGTACCAACCGTTCCTCCAGCTGCCGGCGCTGCTCAGGGCCGACATCCAGCGCTTCCGCGCCAGCGCTAAAAACGATGGTGACCATAGCTTCAGCCTGCGCTTCGGTAAAGGCGCGCGGCATATGGTTTTCGAGTTCTAAATAGTCGGCGAGTTCCGCAATAAAGTGCTGGATCTCGCGTGCGACGGCGGCGCGAAACGCCGCAGAAGTTCCCGAGCGCTCGCGCAGCAGCAGGCGGAAGGCGTTCGGGTTGTTACCGATAAATTCCATAAAGGTGGAGACCGAGGTGCGGATCACGCTGCCGCCTTTGGCTATCCGCTGGCGCGCCTGGCGCATCAGCTGGCGCAGCATCAGTCCGCTCTCATCGACCATCGTCAGGCCCAGCTCATCGACGTCGCGAAAATGACGATAAAAGGACGTCGGCGCGATCCCTGCTTCCCGTGCCACTTCACGCAAGCTCAGGCTGGCGAAACTCCGCTCAGCGCTAAGTTGACTGAATGCCGCTTCCACCAGCGAACGGCGGGTTTTTTCTTTTTGTTGTGCTCTTACGCCCATCACGATGTATGAATCCTTCCAATAGCCCTGCTGGCACTATACCAGAGATTAAAACTAATCGGTTTGCCCTGGATTGTGAATGATTGTTTACGAGCCGTTTCTGCTTTTATGCTGCAAAAAAGCACAACGATAATTGGGTTAAAGCTCAGCGAATGTTATCATCGTGTTTATTTTATGTATAAAACAGGTGAGTAATGCCATGTCACACTCTTGGGATTATGATGCAATAGTGATTGGTTCCGGTCCTGGCGGGGAAGGCGCCGCCATGGGACTGGTGAAACAGGGAGCACGCGTTGCCGTCATCGAGCGCTACCATAATGTCGGCGGCGGTTGCACCCACTGGGGCACCATCCCGTCGAAAGCCCTCCGCCATGCCGTCAGCCGTATTATCGAGTTTAACCAAAACCCCCTCTACAGCGACCACTCCCGCCTTCTTCGCTCTTCTTTCGCCGACATCCTTAACCATGCCGACAGCGTCATCAACCAGCAGACTCATATGCGCCAGGGATTCTATGAGCGCAACCACTGTGAAATTCTGCAGGGCAATGCCCACTTCGTGGATGAGCATACTCTGGCGCTGGAGTGCCATGACGGCACGGTCGAGACTGTGACCGCGGAGAAATTCGTTATCGCCTGCGGATCGCGCCCCTACCATCCGGCGGATGTCGATTTCCACCACCCGCGCATCTATGACAGCGATTCGATTCTCAGCCTGCAGCATGAGCCGCGCCATGTGATCATTTACGGCGCCGGGGTGATCGGTTGTGAATATGCGTCGATCTTCCGCGGCATGGAGGTGAAGGTCGATCTGATCAACACCCGCGATCGTCTGCTGGCCTTCCTCGATCAGGAGATGTCAGACTCGCTCTCTTATCACTTCTGGAACAGCGGCGTGGTTATTCGCCACAACGAGGAGTATGAGAAAATTGAAGGGGTGGATGACGGGGTGATCATGCACCTGAAGTCCGGCAAAAAGCTGAAGGCCGATTGCCTGCTGTACGCTAACGGCCGCACCGGCAACACCGACACCCTGGCGCTGGAAAATATCGGTCTGCAGACCGACAGCCGCGGTCAGCTGAAGGTCAACAGCATGTATCAGACCGCCCTCCCGCACATCTATGCGGTTGGCGATGTCATCGGCTATCCAAGCCTGGCTTCTGCCGCTTACGATCAGGGACGCATTGCCGCCCAGGCGCTGGTGAAAGGCGAAGCCTCAGCGCATCTGATTGAAGATATCCCGACCGGGATCTATACCATTCCGGAAATCAGCTCCGTCGGGAAAACCGAGCAGCAGCTGACGGCGATGAAAGTGCCGTATGAGGTGGGCCGCGCCCAGTTTAAACACCTGGCGCGGGCGCAAATCGTCGGTATGAGCGTTGGTACGCTGAAGATCCTGTTCCATCGTGAAACCAAGGAGATCCTTGGCATTCACTGCTTTGGCGAGCGCGCGGCCGAAATTATTCATATCGGCCAGGCGATCATGGAGCAGAAAGGCGGTGGCAACACCATTGAGTACTTCGTCAACACCACCTTTAACTACCCGACCATGGCGGAAGCGTACCGGGTTGCCGCGCTGAACGGCTTAAACCGCCTGTTTTAACGCCTTGTCGAAATGGCCATCCATCGTACCGCGGATGGCCTCCGCCAGATGTTCATAGCGGCTGCGCAGCGGGGAGCCCGGACGATAAACCAGACCGATGGTGCGTCTTGGCTCTGGCTTAATGCACGGCAGGTAGACTACGCCATCGCGTTTTCTCTCCTGCGGCACCGCCAGCGCCGGCAGCAGGGTAATGCCGCTGCCTGCCGCCACCATATTGCGCAGCGTTTCCAGGCTGGTCGCGCGGAAGTGGGTATCCTCATCCGCCCCCGCTTCAAAGCAGAAGCCCATCGCCTGATCGCGCAGACAGTGGCCATCCTCCAGCATCAGCAGCTTTTCACCGGCCAGATCCGACATCGGCACCCGATCGCGGTTCGCCCACGGATGATCTTCATAGATAGCCAGCATCATCGGCTCATCGAACAGCGGCACCTCGATAAAGGCCTCGCTCTCTTTGACCAGCGCCAGGATGGCGCAGTCGAGCTTACCGCTGTCGAGCTGAGCCAGCAGCTGATGGGTCTGCGCTTCGTGCAGATACATTTCCAGCTTCGGGAAGGTCTGATGCAGCATCGGAATGATGTGCGGCAGCAGGTACGGGCCAATTGTCGGGATCAGGCCGATATGCAGCGGCCCGGACATGGTTTCCCCTTGTTGGCTTGCCATTTCCTTGAGCACTTTTACTTCGCGTAACACGGTACGCGCCTGATCCACCAGCAACAGCCCCGCCTGGGTAAACAGAACCTTACGGCTGGTGCGCTCCAGCAGCATGACGCCAAGCTCATCCTCCAGCTTGCGGATCTGTCCGCTGAGCGTCGGTTGGCTCACATGGCATGAGTCAGCCGCCCGCCGGAAGTGGCGGTGTTCGGCGAGCGCTACCAGGTATTCAAGATCGCGAATATTCATTATTCATCCTCCATCGCCACGATAGTCCATGGCGATAGATAGCATAGCAACGAACGATTATCCCTATCAAGTTTTCTGTTCAATAATACGCCCATAAAGACGGTCTACCTGTGAAAATCACTGACCCGTCACACTGTTTCTCTACCCGAACAACTAAAGCCAACGTGAACTTTTGCGGACCTTGCGTCCGCTTTTTTTTTGCATAAAAAACCCGGCGTCGCTGGGCTTGGCCGGGTCAGGGAGGGCAGATATCTAAGGATTAGCTTAAACGAGCCTTCGCCTCGTTGATAGCCTGGGCTACCTGCTGCGGCGAGACGCCGCCTTTCGCTGCGCGTTTCTCGAGGCAGGACTGCAGCGACAGGATCGGATACACATCGTCCGCAATCACCGGGCTGAATTTCTGCAGATCGGCCAGGGTCAGCGCTTCCAGCGGTTTCCCTTGCGCAATGGCTTCCACTACCGCTTCACCGACAATATGGTGCGCCTCGCGGAACGGTACGCCTTTCGCCACCAGATAATCCGCCAGCTCAGTGGCGTTGGCATAGCCCTGCTGCGCCGCTTCCGCACAGCGCGGACGTTTTACCTGAATGCCGTCCAGCACCAGGGCCGCCATATGCAGGCAGTCGAGCCAGGTATCCAGGGCGTCGAAAAGCCCCTCTTTATCTTCCTGCATGTCTTTGTTGTAGGCCAGCGGCAGTCCTTTCAGCGTCATCATCATGCCGGTCAGCGCACCCTGCACGCGGCCGCATTTGCCACGGATAAGCTCCAGGGCGTCCGGGTTTTTCTTCTGCGGCATCAGCGAGGAGCCGGAGGTCACGCGGTCGGAAAGCTCGACGAAGTTCGCCTCGCCGGAGTTAAAGAAAATCAGATCTTCCGCAAAGCGCGACAGATGCACCATACCGATAGCCGCATCGGAAAGCAGCTCCAGCACATGATCGCGATCGGACACGCTGTCGAGGCTGTTGCGGGTGGCGGAGGCAAAGCCCAGCCAGCCGGCCAGCTGCTCGCGGTCGATCTCATACGCCGTCCCCGCCAGCGCGCCGCAGCCCAGCGGGCTGACGTCGAGGCGCTTCAGCGCGTCCTGCAGACGGCTTTCGTCACGCGCCAGCATTTCAACGTAGGCCAGACACCAGTGCGCGAAGGTCACCGGCTGGGCGCGCTGCAGGTGGGTGTACCCCGGCATTACCGCGTCCTGATTCTGCTGGGCGGTCTCCACCAGCGCGCTCTGCAGCTGGCGGTTCGCCGAGAGCAGTTCGACAACGGTATCTTTGCACCACAGTTTAAGATCGGTGGCGACCTGGTCGTTACGGCTGCGCCCGGTGTGCAGTTTCTTGCCCAGCTGGCCCACTTTATCGATCAGCTTGCCTTCCACCCAGCTGTGAATATCTTCGGCATCGCTGGCGAGGATTTGCTGCGGATTGGCGCGCACCTCTTCCAGCAGCACGTTCAGCGCTTCTTCCAGCTGCTGCTGTTCAGCGGCACTCAGAACGCCGACCGTTACCAGCGCTTTCGACCAGGCGACAGAGCCAACGATATCCTGCTCCGCCAGACGATAGTCGAAGCGCAACGAGTCGTTGAACTGTTTGAACCGTTGATCTGCTGCCTGTGTAAAACGCCCGCCCCAAAGTGCCATAACATGCTTCCTTTATTCGTTAGTTCCGCCGGCGGCATTGTGCCGCTCGGCCTACGGTCTTGTAAGCCCGGCAGACGACGCGCCGCCGGGCATGAAATCTTAAGCCAGAATACGTGTGCCGATCGGCGTGCCGTTAAATAACGCCGGCAGCTGCTCGGCGTGACGCCAGGAGGCGATATCCACCGGACGGCCCAGAGCACGTGCGGCGTCAAGGGCCGCATTCACTTTAACAATCATGCCGTCGGTGATAATCCCCTGCTCGATCAGCTGTTCCGCTTTCTCGGCGGTCATCTCGGCAATGCGCTGCCCTTTACCGTCGAGGATACCGCTAACGTCAGACAACAGGATCAGATCCGCCCCCAGGGTGGCCGCCAGCGCTGTCGCCGCCTGGTCAGCGTTGACGTTCATCAGCTGGCCTTCATCGGTCACCCCGATAGAGCTCACCACCGGCAGGTAACCGCCGGCCAACAGGGTGTTGATCAGTGCCGGGGAGCCCGGCTGCGCCAGCCCGACATGGCCCAGCTCAGCATCCAGTTGCGTGACCTTCACGCTATCGCCATCGCCGAGGAACAGGCCTACCGAGGAAATACCATGTTTTTTCGCCCACGCCAGCAGCGTCTTGTTGGCGGTTCCCGCCAGCGCGCCGGTGATGATGTCGATTTGCTCAGCCGGCGTAACGCGCAGGCCATTTTTCTTCTGCACCGGCAGGTTGAGCTGCTTCATCAGCTCATCCACCACGCAGCCGCCGCCGTGGACGATAATCAGCGGACGCTGGTGCGCTTCACGGTAGTTAACCAGCGCGGTAAACAGGCGCTCCAGCGCTTCTTCGCTATCGAGTAATACGCCGCCAAGTTTGATAATTAATGGGTTCATCATCACACCTTAAATAAGAGACTGCGTCTCAGCGAAGCCGAAACGAATATTCGCGCACTGCACCGCCTGCGCTGCGGCGCCTTTCAGCAGGTTATCCTCTGCCGCGACGACGATGAGATGATCGTCCTGCACGGCAAAACCGATATCACAGAATGGCAGGCCTTCGACGCTTTTCAAAGCGGGCACGCCTTTATCATATAAACGTACCAGTGGTTTATCGGCGTAAGCCTGCTGGTAAACCGCCGCGATCTGCGCATGGCCGACGCCCGGCTTCAGGCGGCAGGTAATGGTTTCCAGGATGCCGCGCTTAAAATTACCCAGGTGCGGGGTAAAAATTACCTTTGCCCCGAGGTGGCTGGCAATCTCCGGCTGATGGCGATGGTTAAATATGCCGTACGGCTGCAGGCTAACTTCACAGAAGCTGTTGCCGATCGCGGCCTTACGACCCGCGCCGCTCACCCCGCTGGTAGCGTTGATTACCGGCCACTGGTTGAGATCCAGCAGATTGGCCTCAATCAGCGGCTTCAGCGACAGCTGCGCCGCCGTCGGATAGCAGCCTGGCACTGCGATTAACTGCGCGTCTTTAAGCGCATCCGCGCTCCACTCCGCCAGACCATACACCGCCTGTTTGAGCAGGTCGGGATGCTGATGAGTGAAACCGTAATATTTTTCGTAGAACGCCCCATCGTTAACGCGGAAGGCACCGGAGAGATCGAACACCACGCAGCCAGCGGCAAGAAACTGCGGCGCCAGATCGTGACTCACTTCGTGCGCGGTGGCGAGAAACACCACGTCCACGCCAGCGCTGAATTCGCTGATATCGGACATCGGCTGCAGCGGCATATCGACAATGCCTTTGAGCTGCGGATGCAGGTCGGAAATTAATTTTCCCGCATCATTGCTTTGCGCGGAGACCGTCAAAGCGGTTATGTTCATATGCGGATGACGATTGATATAGGTCACCAGCTCTGCGCCGGCATAACCACTGGCACCCACAATCAGCGTATTTAACATTGGAAGCGCATCTCCTTACATTCGATGGGTTTTCTTACGCTCAACGATATTGTATTTTTATTCACAATAAATGCATGAATATTGATACTATCACGACCCAAGGTGTGTCAACAATGAAAAACAATTTACCGCCCTTTATCGAGATTTACCGCGCGTTGATCGCCACACCGTCCATCAGCGCGACCGAAGAGGCTCTCGATCAAAGCAATGAGTCTTTAATCAATTTGCTGGCAGGCTGGTTCCGCGATCTCGGCTTCAATGTTGAGATACAGCCGGTGCCGGATACGCGCCATAAATTCAACCTGCTGGCCAGCACCGGACACGGCGCCGGCGGCCTGCTGCTCGCCGGGCATACCGATACCGTGCCGTTCGATGATGGCCGCTGGACGCGCGACCCGTTCACCCTCACCGAACACGATAACAAGCTCTACGGCCTCGGCACGGCCGATATGAAAGGCTTCTTCGCCTTTATTCTCGACGCCCTGCGCGATGTCGACGTCACCACGCTGAAAAAGCCGCTGTATATTCTGGCCACTGCCGACGAAGAGACCAGCATGGCCGGCGCGCGCTACTTTGCCGAAACCACCCGGCTGCGCCCGGACTGCGCCATCATCGGCGAGCCCACCTCCCTGCAGCCCATCCGCGCCCATAAAGGCCATATGTCCAACGCGATCCGTATTCAGGGCCAGTCCGGCCACTCCAGCGATCCGGCGCGCGGGGTCAACGCGATTGAGCTGATGCACGACGCCATCGGCCGGATTATGCAGTTGCGCGATCTGCTTAAAGAGCGCTATCACTTCGAGGCGTTTACGGTCCCTTACCCAACCCTCAACCTGGGCGCTATCCATGGCGGCGATGCCTCAAACCGTATCTGCGCCTGCTGTGAACTGCATATGGATATCCGCCCGCTGCCGGGGATGACCCTAAACGATCTTAATGGTCTGTTGGGCGAGGCGCTGGCCCCGGTCAGCGAACGCTGGCCGGGCCGCCTGACGGTCTCTGAGCTGCATCCGCCGATCCCCGGCTACGAGTGCCCGCCGGACTATAAGCTGGTGCAGGTGGTCGAGAAACTGCTTGGCGTGCAGACCGACGTGGTGAATTACTGCACCGAAGCGCCGTTTATCCAGACGCTGTGTCCGACGCTGGTTCTCGGCCCGGGCTCCATCAATCAGGCCCATCAGCCTGACGAGTATCTGGAGACGCGCTTTATCAAGCCGACCCGGGAGCTGATTAGCCAGGTGGTTCATCACTTCTGCTGGCACTAAAATCGCCCTCTTTTTCCGCCCCGTTCTCCCGGGGCGGAACGGTGACGATCGTCACATTTCCATAAGCGATGCTTATCCAGCGCTCCCTGAATTAAATTTCGCAAATTACGGCGATTTACTCGTTTGCTGAAGCGATTTCGCAGTAATTGACGTGGGGGTATTTACGTGGCTTTATAAAAGACGGGTTGCTTATCCGTTGCTCACGTTCCAGCGCAGCGGATATAACAAAATAAAATGAGATGGGGTGTCTGGGGTAACATGAACGAACAATATTCCGCATTGCGTAGTAATGTCAGTATGCTCGGCAAGGTGCTGGGCGATACCATCAAGGATGCATTGGGAGAAAATATTCTTGATCGTGTCGAAACTATCCGTAAGTTGTCCAAATCTTCACGCGCCGGCAACGAAGCTAACCGCCAGGAGCTGCTGACCACGCTGCAGAATTTGTCAAACGACGAACTGCTGCCGGTGGCCCGTGCCTTCAGCCAGTTTCTGAATCTGGCCAACACCGCTGAGCAGTACCACAGCATTTCGGCCAATGGCGAAGCGGCCAGCAATCCGGAAGTCATTGCGCGTACCCTGAGAAAGCTCAAAGACCAACCCAATCTCAATGAAGAGACCATCAAACAAGCGGTGGAATCGCTGTCTCTGGAGCTGGTGTTAACCGCCCACCCGACCGAGATCACCCGCCGGACGCTGATCCATAAAATGGTGGAAGTGAACAACTGCCTTAAGCAGTTGGACAACAAAGATATCGCTGACTATGAGCACCATCAGCTGATGCGCCGTCTGCGCCAGCTGATCGCCCAGTCGTGGCATACCGATGAAATTCGTAAGCACCGCCCTTCCCCGGTCGATGAAGCCAAATGGGGCTTCGCGGTGGTGGAAAACAGCCTGTGGGAAGGGGTGCCTAACTATCTGCGCGAGCTGAACGAACAGCTGGAAGCCAACCTTGGCTATCAGCTGCCGGTGGACTTCGTCCCGGTGCGTTTCACCTCGTGGATGGGCGGCGACCGCGACGGCAACCCGAACGTGACTGCCGACATCACCCGCCACGTGCTGCTGCTCAGCCGCTGGAAAGCGACCGACCTGTTCCTCAAAGACGTGCAGGTGCTGATCTCCGAGCTGTCGATGGTGGAGTGTACCGACGAGCTGCGCGCCCTGGCTGGCGCCGAGGGCGCTCAGGAACCTTACCGTTATCTGATGAAAAAACTGCGCTCTCAACTGATGGAGACCCAGGCCTGGCTGGAAGCGCGTCTGAAAGGTCAGAAGCTGCCGAAACCGGCGGGACTGATCACTCAGAACGAGCAGCTGTGGGAACCGCTGTACGCCTGCTATAAATCGCTGCAGGCCTGCGGCATGGGCATTATCGCCAACGGCGAGCTGCTCGACACCCTGCGCCGCGTGAAGTCTTTCGGCGTACCGCTGGTGCGTATTGATATTCGTCAGGAAAGCACCCGCCATACCGAAGCGCTGGGTGAAATGACCCGTTACCTCGGGATCGGCGACTACGAAAGCTGGTCGGAAGCCGACAAACAGGCTTTCCTGATCCGCGAACTGAATTCCAAACGTCCGCTGCTGCCGCGCCAGTGGGAGCCAAGCGAAGAGACGCGTGAAGTTCTCGACACCTGCAAGGTGATCGCCGAGGCGCCGCGCGGATCGATCGCCGCCTACGTGATCTCGATGGCGAAAACGCCGTCCGATGTGCTGGCGGTTCATCTCCTGCTGAAAGAAGCCGGGATTGGCTTTGCTCTGCCGGTGGCCCCGCTGTTCGAAACGCTGGATGACCTCAACAACGCCAACGACGTCATGACCCAGCTGCTGAATATCGACTGGTACCGCGGCTTTATCCAGGGCAAGCAGATGGTCATGATCGGCTACTCTGACTCCGCTAAAGATGCCGGCGTGATGGCCGCCTCCTGGGCGCAGTACCAGGCGCAGGACGCGCTGATCAAAACCTGCGAAAAAGCCGGTATTGAACTGACGCTGTTCCACGGTCGCGGCGGCTCTATCGGCCGCGGCGGCGCGCCGGCCCACGCCGCGCTGCTCTCGCAGCCGCCGGGAAGCCTGAAAGGCGGCCTGCGCGTTACCGAGCAGGGCGAGATGATCCGCTTTAAGTACGGCCTGCCGGAAGTCACCATCAGCAGCCTGTCGCTGTATACCAGCGCCATTCTGGAAGCCAACCTGCTGCCGCCGCCGGAGCCGAAAGCAGAATGGCGCGACATCATGGCCGAGCTGTCCGACGTGTCGTGCAAGATGTATCGCGGCTACGTGCGTGAAAACAAAGATTTCGTCCCTTACTTCCGCTCTGCGACCCCGGAGCAGGAGCTGGGCAAACTGCCGCTGGGTTCGCGTCCGGCAAAACGTCGTCCAACCGGCGGCGTCGAGTCGCTGCGCGCCATTCCGTGGATCTTCGCCTGGACCCAGAACCGCCTGATGCTGCCGGCCTGGCTGGGCGCTGGCGCTGCGCTGCAGAAGGTGGTCGAAGGTGGAAAACAGAGTGAACTGGAAGCCATGTGTCGCGACTGGCCGTTCTTCTCTACCCGCCTCGGCATGCTGGAGATGGTTTACTCGAAGGCCGACCTGTGGCTGGCGGAGTACTACGATCAGCGCCTGGTGAAGCCGGAGCTGTGGGCGCTGGGTTCCGAGCTGCGCAAGCTGCTGGCTGCCGATATCAACGTCGTGCTGGCCATCGCCAACGACTCCCATCTGATGGCCGACCTGCCGTGGATCGCCGAGTCTATCCAGCTGCGTAATATCTATACCGACCCGCTGAACGTCCTGCAGGCGGAACTGCTGCACCGTTCACGCCAGGCTGAAGAAGAGGGCAAGGACCCGGATCCGCGCGTTGAACAAGCGCTGATGGTCACCATCGCCGGCGTCGCCGCCGGTATGCGTAACACCGGTTAATCTATCTCTCCCCGGCCGCCCGGCCGGGGGTTTTCCGCCCGTTCTAGTGGTGCAGCATCTCATCAACGATCTGTTCTTTATGCAGCGCATACGGATAATAGGTCGGCCAGTTATCCATCTCTTTCAGCAACGCCTCCTGTGATTCATTGCCCATGAAAATATGGAAATGCTGTGATTTACGCGGGCCAATGATATGGTCGCTGAATTGCACAAATTTCGGCGCGTTGGCATCGCCCTGCTGGCACTCGAACAGATAACGCACGCCCTTCTTACCGGAGGCGTAATGCAGAATTTTATAGCCTGAATAGCGGTATTTGCAGCTATTGACGGTCTGGCCAACGTGGAACTCAATCACGTCATCTTCAATGCCAATCTGCTCCACATCGGTGGCGTAGCCCTTCTTATAATAGGCGCGATACTCCTCCACGCTCTTGCCGCCGGGCTTTTTCGCCTTCTGCTCCAGCACCGGATCGAGATCGCCGTTGAGCAGATACGGGTTCACCGACTGCCAGACGCCTTCCCAGTCGCTCAGCGCGCGGTCCTGCACATCTTTATCCGCAAAAATGCCTTCGCTGGCCTGACGCTCCACTTCGGTTAACGCCGGGCCATGGCTATGGTTGCCGTGGGCGAACGCCTGGGCGCTGGCTAAAGCCATGCCGAATCCTAAGGCCAGCAGGGGGATCTTTCTGGTCATTACTCTCTCCTGAGTTTGCTATCAATGGCGACAAATTGTTACGATATAACATACCTTGTCTGGGAGGCAAGAGCGACAGGCAAGCGCTTTTACCGCTGGAATAATGTCCGGTATGATGAAAAGGGTGATGCGCTGAACGGAAGAATGATGGACAACGATATCAATCAACTTATTGATGCATTGCTAAAAAAGCAGACCAGCCTCGGCCGGGTTTATTTCGCCGGCGAGACGCGCTCGCCTGCTGAGCCGGTGGTGCAGGTGGATTTTCCCCGTCTGAATATCCTCCTCGATGGGCAGTTGCCCGACCAGGCGCTCGGCGATAACGCCCCTCCCCTCGAAGCCAACGACGTGCTCTATATTCCTGGCGATAGCTGGAACTGCCCGCAGTGGCAAGCGCCTTGCCTGCTGTTAAGCATCCTGTTCGCTAAGCAGCAGCTGGAGTGCTCGCTGCAGCACTGGAATGGCAAGGCGATAACTGTTGTCGACAAGCGGCAGGCGCTGCGCCGCGGGCCGCGCGTCGGATCATTTCTGCTGCAGGCGCTCAATGAACTCCGGATGCAACCGCAGGAGCAGCAAACCGCCCGCAGCATCGTCGTCAGCCTGCTCAGCCACTGCCATGATCTTCTCGGCAGCCAGGCGCAAACCTCCTCGCGCAGCCAGGCGTTGTTTGAAGCGATCCGCCAATATATGGACATCCATTATGCGGAACCGCTGAGCCGGGAATCGGTGGCCCAGGCGTTCTACCTCTCTCCCAACTATCTTTCCCATCTGTTCCAGAAATGTGGGCCAATGGGCTTCAATGAATATCTAAACCATATTCGTCTCGAACAGGCCCGTATGCTGCTGAAGGGCCACGATATGAAAGTGAAAGACATCGCCCACGCCTGCGGCTTCGCCGACAGCAACTACTTCTGCCGCCTGTTCCGCAAAACTACGGAACGCTCGCCGTCTGAATACCGCCGCCAGTACCATAGCCAGCTGACGGAAAAAGCATCCCCGGTAAAAAACTAGATTTTTGTGTGTTAAACCTGACTTTTGTGCGCGCTATAGTTACCTCCCATCCCAGCCAGCGCCGATAAATGTGATCTAAATCATCCTTAATCACGATGCGTACATTTATCCAGTTTTTGGCAAATTTGTCATCTGGCTATCCTTCGAACGAAAGCCGTATGCTTACCTCAACGACAGCACCGAATTAAGCATTGAGGAAAACACAATGGAACTCTATCTGGATACCGCCAACGTCGCCGAAGTGGAACGCCTGGCCCGCATCTACCCGCTGGCCGGGGTAACCACCAACCCGAGCATTATCGCCGCCGGTAAAGTCCCGGTCTGGGATGTGCTGCCGCGCCTGCAAAAAGCCGTCGGTCCGGAGGGCACCCTCTTCGCGCAGACCATGAGCCGCGACGCGCAGGGCATGGTGGAAGAGGCCAAACGTCTGAGCAATGCCGTGCCGGGCATTGTGGTCAAAATCCCGGTCACCGCCGAAGGGCTCGCCGCTATCAAACTGCTGAAGAAAGAAGGCATCCCGACCCTTGGCACCGCCGTCTACAGCGCTTCGCAAGGCCTGCTGGCCGCGCTGGCCGGCGCAAAGTACGTCGCGCCTTACGTTAACCGCGTCGACGCCCAGGGCGGGGACGGCATCCGCATGGTGCAGGAGCTGCAATCCCTGCTGGAAATTCATGCGCCCGAGAGCAAAGTTCTGGCGGCAAGCTTCAAAACGCCACGCCAGGCGCTGGATTGTCTGCTGGCTGGCTGCGAAGCAATCACCCTTCCACTAGATGTAGCGCAACAAATGCTCGGCACCCCTGCGGTAGAGTCAGCCATAGAGAAGTTTGAACAGGACTGGAATAACGCCTTTGGCACGCTGAATCTGTAACCGGATCCGCGAGCCGCCTGCGGGCGGCGTCACGGTCATCGAGGAGGAATCGAAATGGATCGCATTATTCAATCACCAGGCAAATATATCCAGGGCGCAGGCGCCATCAAGCGCCTCGGCGACTATCTGAAACCGCTGGCCGAGCGCTGGCTGGTAGTCGGTGATAAGTTCGTTCTGGGGTTTGCGGAAGAGATGCTGCGTAAAAGCCTGGCCGACGCTGGCCTGGCGGCTGAAATCGCGCCGTTTGGCGGTGAGTGTTCGCATAATGAAATCAACCGCCTACGCGATATCGCCGGCAACGCGAAGTGCACCGCGGTGCTGGGGATCGGCGGTGGCAAAACCCTGGATACCGCGAAAGCGCTGGCCCACTTTATGAATGTGCCGGTGGCGATCGCCCCCACCATCGCCTCCACCGATGCGCCGTGCAGCGCGCTGTCGGTGATATACACCGACGAAGGGGAATTCGACAGCTACCTGATGCTGCCGCGCAACCCCAACATGGTCATTGTCGATACGCAGATCGTTGCCGGCGCGCCGGCCCGCCTGCTGGCCGCCGGGATTGGCGATGCGCTGGCTACCTGGTTCGAAGCCCGCGCCTGCTCCCGTAGCGGCGCCACCACTATGGCGGGCGGGAAGTGCACCCAGGCGGCGCTGGCGCTGGCCGAGCTATGCTACAACACCTTACTCGAAGAGGGTGAAAAAGCGATGCTGGCCGCCGAACAGCACGTGGTCACCCCGGCGCTGGAGCGGGTGGTGGAAGCCAACACCTATCTGAGCGGCGTGGGTTTCGAAAGCGGTGGTCTCGCGGCGGCGCACGCGATTCATAACGGCATGACGGCCATCCCTGACGCCCATCACTATTATCACGGGGAAAAAGTGGCGTTCGGAACCCTGACGCAGCTGGTGCTGGAAAATGCGCCGGTGGACGAAATAGAGACCGTCGCCGCGCTGTGCCACAGCGTTGGGCTGCCGATCACCCTGGCGCAGCTGGATATCAAAGGTGATATCCCGACCAAAATGCGTCTGGTGGCGGAAGCCGCCTGCGCTGAAGGCGAAACCATTCACAATATGCCGGGCGGCGTTGATTCCGACCAGGTCTACGCCGCGCTGCTGGTGGCCGACCAGTATGGTCAGCGCTTCCTGCAGGAATGGGAATAAACCAGAGCAAAACACCCGGCGTCAGCCGGGTGTTTTTTATGCATCTCTGCAGGCCGGAGCAGGCTATGCCCCTCGTCTCTTGATACTGATCATCGCCAACGCCAGTACTATCAACGCAATGCCACAACCTTCCACCTTTCCTGGATTTTCATGTAGTAGCCACCAGGAAAATAGCACGCCACAGACCGGTACGGCCAGCGTACTCAGACCGGCTATACTTGCCGGTAAATTACGCAGTACAAAAAGCCACAGACTCCAGGCCAGCGCCGTTGCAAGGATTGCGCTGTAAGCCAGGGCCCAGAAAACGTCGGGCTGCCAGTCTACCGCCCGTTGCGGGACGAGCCAGGCCACTACGCTCATTACTACGGCGGCATATAGCATCTGCCATGTCGTTAGCGCCAGCAAATCAACCTGCGGATACCGGGTATACATACGCTTCGCGACGATCGCACCTGCCCCCCAGCTCACGCCGGAGAGGATCGCCAGCAAGGCGCTTTTCAGGGAGGTAAAATCGAGTTGCCAAGGCTGAAGTACGAGTATCAGGCCCACGCATGCCACCCCGATGGCGATATACTGCCATCGCCGCATGCGCTCACCTAAGAATAACGCGGCCATCACCACTACCCAGAATGGCATGGTATAACTCAGGATCGCCACTTTACCGGCGCCACCGCTCATTAGCGCCCACTGTGCCAGACCGACCATGCCGCAGGTTTGCAATAACGCGATCGCCAGGGTGTAGCCGAAAGGCGTCGGCTTGAGCGCTTTACCGCGGATCAACATCACTATCCATAGCACCACGGCGCCAAAAATACAGCGCAGCGCCGTGAAGTCAAAAGCGCCGATATAGCTCGTCACTTGCTTCATCGCGATCCAGCTAAAGCTCCAGATCAGCGTTAATAACGCCAAACCGCCAAACGCCAGTGGATCGCTCTTCCTTGCCATTGCATAACCCATCCCTGTCAATTATCAGGCTGGCACTATACGCGCTTTATCTTCTGCTCTCCCCTGACCTGTATCAGCGTTTTGGGCAAAAAAAAGCGATGGCGAATACCGGCTTCGCCATCGCACTAAACGTTAATGAAAACTCAGGCCGGGCGTACGCCCAGCGTATGGCAGATGGCGTAGCTCATCTCGGCGCGGTTCAGGGTGTAGAAGTGGAAATCCTTGACCCCTTCCCGGCTTAAGATCTTCACCATGTCCATGGCGATATTCGCCCCCACCAGTTGACGGGTTTCGGCGTCGTTATCCAGCCCTTCGAACATTTTTGACATCCACACCGGGATACGGACGTTGGTCATATCCGCAAACTTTTTCGCCTGTTTAAAGTTGGAGACCGGCAGGATACCGGGAATGATTTCCACGTCGATGCCTGCCGAGACGCAGCGATCGCGAAAACGCAGGTAGCTTTCCACATCGAAGAAGAACTGGGTGATCGCGCGGTTGGCCCCTGCTTCTACTTTGCGCTTCAGGTTCAGTAAATCCGCCTGCGCGCTTTTCGCCTCCGGATGCACTTCCGGATACGCGGCGACAGAGATATCAAAATCGCCTACCTCTTTCAGCAACGTCACCAGATCGGCGGCGTACATATCCGGTTTACCGCTGCCCGGCGGCAGGTCGCCGCGCAGGGCTACGATATGGCGGATACCGTTGTTCCAGTAATCCTGAGCGATAGTGCGCAACTCATCGCGGCTGGCATCGATACAGGTCAGGTGCGGCGCTGCTTCCAGACCGGTTCGCTCTTTAATGCCTTTGATGATGCTGTGGGTGCGATCGCGCTCGCCAGAGTTCGCGCCATAGGTTACCGAAACAAACTTCGGTTTCAGACTGCTCAGGCGATCGATGGATTTCCACAGGGTTTGCTCCATTTCACTGGTGCGCGGCGGAAAGAATTCAAAAGACACATTAATCTGGCCCTGGACTTCCGCCAGGCTCTGATTCAGGGCTTCCCGCTGATTGGCGTGAAAAAAGCTCATACCTTACCTCATCAATCGCATGTAATGGCTGTTATATTGCGAACTTCTATACGTTTAGACGTCCAGATGTAAAAATGACGGAAAAGCGCGCGGGCGTCAATAGAAAAATCTGCGTAAAGAGTGAGGAATAGGTCACCTACATGAAAAAATTTCATCTTCCGATCACCTGGCCACGCACAGGAAGCGGCTCGGTGGGCAATATAAGGTGGCTCGCGAGTCAGCCTGAGACTAGCCAGTCGCCAGAATGCCATCCAGCAGAGAAAGCCATTGCTGCACGGACTCTGCCTGGTGAGGCGGATAAATCACCCCAAGGCTTAACGGCATCGCGTCGCCCTCAGCCACCGGGCAGAACGCCACCCCCTGACGCTGAATCGCGGAAAAGGACGCCGGCAGCAGGATCATGCCTTCGCCGCGCGCAATACGCGCCAGCAGCACATCATGCTCGGCCGGCTCTTCCACATACGTCGGGGCATAGCCAGCCCGGTCGAAAATGCGGCGCGTGTAGTCAAAGAAACCAGGATTACGCTCGCGTTTAAACCAGAACAGCGGCCGATGATTGAGCGCGCTTAACGTCAGCCCTGGCCTGGCGGCTTCCGGCCAGGAGGCAGGTAATGCCGCAATGAGCGGCTCATGATACGGCAATGGGTGCAGGTGCAGCCCTTCAGTATTGAGCGGCAACGCGACCAGCGCCGCATCGAGTTTGCCTTTGCGTACCTGCTGAGCCAGCGCCGGTGAGGCGTGGCGGGTGATATGCAACGCGCGGGTATGTTCGCTCAGCGCAGCCTCAACGGCGGCGAAAATGCCCTGTTCGAAGGCCGTCGTCACGCCCAGACGTAGAGCCTGCGGCGAGTGGGCGGCGAGCTCACTCAATGCCGCCAGCGTGCGTTCCTGGAGCGCCAGCAGAGGTTGAATCATCTCCAGCACCTCTTTACCCGCGTCGGTCAGGATCAGGCCTTTGCTATGGCGCTGAAACAGCGTCACCCCCAGCTGCGCTTCCAGATGGCGGATATGGCGGGTCAGCGGCGGCTGCGAGATAAATAACCGCTGCGCCGCCCGGCTGATGTTATTTTCCTCCGCTACCACGGCAAAGGCGCGCAGCAGGCGAATATCCAGGGAATGTAATCGCGAAGTTGTCATACTGAAAAGGTATCACGAAAAGGGTATTACTCAAGTCCGGCACACTTCCCTACCCTTCCTCTTAACGCACCATCACAGAGAGGAAAAAACGATGTCCAGCGAACGTTATATCATCGGTCAGGAAATGCTTCAGCGGGTGGATGGTAAGGGCGGGGAAGCCGTCGTCGACAGCCTGCGGGATATCGCCCCCGATTTCGCCCGCTATCTGATTGAGTTCCCCTTCGGCGATATTTACGCCAGGCCAGGGCTCGATTTACGCAGCCGGGAAATCGCCACCATCGCCGCGCTCACGGCGTTGGGTAACGCCGAGCCACAGCTGAAAGTACACATTGCCGCGGGATTAAACGTCGGCCTGACGCAAGAGGAGATTACGGAAGCGATCATGCAGATGGCAGTCTATGCCGGATTCCCGGCGGCCCTCAACGGCCTGTTTGCCGCCAGGGCGGTATTTGCGGCCCACTGATCGCTTAAGGCCGGGCTGACTGCCCGGCCTTAAAAACTTATTTCTTCACATCGACAACGCGCTGCCCGCTAAGCTGCTCATCCGTTATCTTTTGCCCGGCTTTGAAATAGTCTACGACCGCATTTGAAACATAATAGCCGCCGGAGGTATTACGCGCCTGCCCCTCGGTAAACGCGACAAAACCATCGCCGCCATCTGCAAGGAAGCTGTTGGTGGCAATATGGTAAACCGTCGTATCGTCAATCGGTTTACCGTTTAGCCTGAATAACACAACGCGCTGGCCCACAGGTTTGCTGCTGTCATACTTCATTTCCAGTCCCCGGGAGACCTGCAGCACGCCGTTGCTCAACCCGGCGCCATGCTCCATCAAGCTACGCAACTGCTTCCCGGTTAGATCCATGGTGACCAGCTCGTTGGGAAACGGGAAGGTACTGATAACGGCGCCCATGCTCACCGCCCCGGCGGGGATCTCATTCCGGATCCCGCCCGAGTTGGTTAACGCCATCTGCGTACTCCTACCTGCTGCCAACAGCAAGGCGTCAGCGGCAAGATTGCCCAACGGCGAAGAGATACCATACGCACGGGTCAGTTCAACGGGCGATTGTGTAATGACCTGCTGCACCAGTTGATCAAGTTGCTTATTCCAGCCGTCGATGACCTGTTTTGTCTGCGGATCAGGCTTCCACTCATCGGCATAAAGCGTCTTCAGCTCAAAGTGCTTCACCGTGAATTGGTGCGGTTTCTCCTGATAATCCAGCACCAGTTTACCCACATCGATGCCGCCGCTATCGGTAGAAAGAATCAACGTATTACCCACTTTAATGGGCTCCGGTGTGCCAACGTGAGCATGGCCGGTAATTAAAACGTCCAGGCCTTTCACCTGACCCGCAGTCTGAATATCTTTATCCAGCGCACGACGCACATCGGTTCCCCCCTGGCTCGACTGACGCGCCGGGACGCCTTCATGGATCAGGGCCACGGTCAGATCCACTTTACCGTTAAGTTCATCGATATAATGCTGTAGCCATTTCACCTCATCACGCGCTTCGATACCCACTCGCGTCGCGGCAGAAACGGTGTCATTAAAAGCAAACACGCCGTGCAGGCCAATCACGCCAATTTTCACGCCATCTTTTTCGATAATGGTATAGGGCTTATCCCAGAACGATTTATCGCTGTTCTGATAAAAAATATTGCCCTGAACAATCGGGAATGTCGCCTGGCTAAGCTGAAGCAACGTATTATCCCAGCCGTGATCGAACTCATGATTACCGATAGTCACCGCATCGTAGGACATCGTATTCATAATATCGATTATCGCTTTGCCCTTCGTCAGGCTACTGATGTAAGGCCCGGTAAAATAATCTCCGGCATCAAAAAACCAGGTCGCGTTATTTTTCGCTTTTTCCTGTTTCACCATCGTCGTGATATTCGCCCAACCACCAATATCTCGTTTACCATCCGCTATCCATGGCACTTTATAAGGTTCGACATGGGCATGAAGATCGTTGGTATAAATGATGGTGACATCTTTGGCGCAGGCCCAGAAAGGCAAAGTTAACAGAAGTGCTGCGCTCATTGTTTTTAGTTTCATCGGAGTTCCTTTCAGAGTGATAAAGAACCGCTAAGTTACGTTCTGAAAGACTTTTTTATGTGAGAGCATTCACAGTTGTATGCAACCTGAGCAGGACAAAATTAACGACCTGTAAAAATCGTTGGTATTGACCTGCCAGTGGATACTCTCTTTACCATTAACGCCTGTAAAACCTTTGGCTGCCGCAATTTAGGTTTACCGTCTGCGGCTGAGTATCATTTCCCGAATTTTCGGCTGGGCTACCCGGCGCTCCACTGCGCAGCCTGCGGCAGCTATCCCCCCCTGTTTAACGAACGGGAATTCCGCCCCTGGCTGGCGGCTTATCTGACGGATCATGCCCGCCGCTACGGCTATTTTTGCCCGGTATGCTATCAGCGGGATATTATTCGCTACGGCCGCAATCCGCTGGGTACGCAACGCCTTCAGTGCCGCCACTGTAAAAAGGTCTGGACGCCAAAATTCCCACACATCGCCCCAATTGAAGCCCCACGACGTATTTGCAGCGTACCGTTGATAGCGCCATTCCAGGGTAATGCCGCCGGGCAAAAGCTCTACTTTTTATTAAGCTTTGATGCCGTGCGCGGTAATGTTATTCATCTTACCTCTAATTTCACTGCTTTCGCGGTAGGCGAATCATTACGCTATCACTGGCGCGGCGGACAAGCCGACAGGGAGGAGACTGACGATATTATTCAACGTATTTCTCTCACTGAAATGCGCTTTTTACAACGCAGTCAGTTCGATGAAATCCAGTACGGCAGCGCAATGCAAAAGCGCCATGCCCGCGGCAATATATTGCGCCCGGTTATCGCCGCGCACGGTCATTTCAAACTGCTCAGCCAGCGGTTTCCAGAGGTGAAAACGCACGTTATTGCGCATGAATGCTTTTTACGCGGCGCGGCGATCGTTGCCTGGGCGCCGCTTTTTCGTCAGCGGCAAGGCGATCTATGGTATGTGGAAGAAGAGATAAGGAACCCAGCCAGCCCGGCTCCGTGGCAGCTACAGGGGAAAACCCATCATGGCTGGTGGCAAAATTCATGGCAGCGTTGGACGCAGGAAGAGAATCAGAAAATGGTCTGCCGGCTTGCCGGCACTGCAGAAGAGAACGCCTTTCTACCAGACCTTGCGGCCAGCCGACGGTTTACAATATGGCTGAAAAACAGACCCGCGTTTGCGCAGAGCGCCCTGTATTCCGCAGGGCGCGTAACGCAAATAGTGGTCTCACTGGTTCAAGAGTATAACGCGACGCTTACAGCAGCTGCGCCAGGCGGTTAATATCCGACTGAATCGCCCCGGCGGTCACATCGCGCCCGGCGCCGGGCCCGCGGATCACCAGCGGGTTATCGCGATACCAGCGGCTTTCGATGGCAAACACGTTATCGCACGGCAGCAGCGCCGCCAGCGGGTGCTCTTCGCGTACCGCTTCCACACCGACGCGTGCTTTGCCGTTGGCATCAAAGCGCGCCACGTAGCGGAGCACCAGCCCCATCTCGCGGGCCGCTTCCAGACGCTGCAGCATCTGCTCGTTCAGCTCTTCGCCATTCTCAAAGAAGTGATCGACCGACCCCTCTTCACAGTGCGCCGGTACCAGTGATTCCACACGCACCTGATCCGGTTCGATGTCATAGCCCGCTTCCCGCGCGAGGATCACCAGCTTACGCATCACATCCTTACCGGACAGATCGACGCGCGGATCCGGCTCGGTCAGCCCCTGCTGCCACGCCTGATCCACCAGGTCGGTGAACGGCACGGTGCCATCGAACTGCAGGAACAGCCAGGAGAGCGTTCCCGAGAAGATACCGCTCAGGCCGAGAATAGTATCGCCGCTGTCGATCAGGTCGCGCACCGTATGGTTCACCGGCAAGCCGGCGCCCACGGTGGCGTTATACAACCAGTGGCGCCCCGTCTTCTCAAACGCGTCGTGGATCTGACGATATTTATCACTGCTGCTGGCGCCCGCCAGCTTGTTGGCGCTAATGACGTGGAAGCCATGGCTGGCGAAATCAAGATACTGGTCGGCCAGCTGTTCGCTGGCGGTGACGTCCAGCACCACTAAATCATCATACGGGTGCGCGCGCATCCACAGGAACAGCGACTCTTCATCCTGCTCCACCGCTTCATCGTTGAAGAAAGCCAGCGCCCGGCTGGCATCCAGCCCGTCGTAATTCAGCAGGCTGCGTTTACTGTCGACTACGCCGGCGAGAATAAACTCGAAACCGGTACGCGCCGAGAGCGTAGTTTGTTCACGGGCGAAAAGCTCCAGCCAGCGTGAACCAATGTTCCCTTTGCCGAACAGCATCAGGCCAATACGCTTTTCGGCGCGAAACAAGGACTGATGCAGCCCCTGGATCAGGCTTTCCGTCGGCCCGGCGCGTAGCACCGCCACCAGGCTGATCCCCTCTTCAGACTGCCAGGTGAACTCCACCGGCTGCCCTTTGAGCTGCTGCCAGAAACGGTGGCAGTGCAGCGGGTTACGGGTGACTCCCGCGCCCACCATCGCCACCAGCGCCAGCTTCTGACGCAGACGCAGCTCGCCCGGCAGACCGGCTTCATCGAGCAATTTCAGCGCGCTGTCGGCCACCTCGGAGGTATAGCAGAACTGCAGCAGCTTACGGTCGGCATGGACGCCAACGGCTAACGGGCGCAGCTGGGCGCGTTTGAGCAGAGCGTCCAGCTCTTTATGCGCCAGTTTGAAATCGTGACCGGCCGGCACCTGGAACTCCACCAGGCAGACGTCGTCATGGCTGGTGACAATCCGTGCGCCGGTACCGGAGGCCAGCACGCGCTCAATGCGCGTGGAACCCTGTTCCGGCGTGTAGCTGCAGCGTAACTGCAGATCGATATCACTGGCGGAAACCGGCTGTAGCGTGCGGGCATGGAGCACCGGCGCGGCCAGGCGCGCCAGCTCGCTGGCTTCGTCCAGACGCAGCAGCGGCAGCAGGCAGGCGTCTTTCACCTTGCGCGGATCCGCGCTGTACACCCCGGCAACGTCGCTCCAGATAGTGACCCGGGAGGCGCCCGCCAGCGCGCCGATCTGGGTGGCAGAGTAGTCAGACCCGTTACGGCCCAGCAGGACGGTTTCCCCGGCCTGGTTGCGGGAGATAAAGCCGGTCACCACCAGACGTTTGTTAGGATGCTGCGCCATCAGCTGCTGCAGCAGCGGATAGGATAATCCTTCATCCACCTGCGGCTGCGCGGCGCGTTCCGCGCGCAGGAACGCGCGCGCGTCCAGCCAGGCCGCTTCCATACCCAGCTGGTTGAGGACCGCCGCCATCAGGCGCGCGGACCACACTTCCCCATGGCCGACCACTTCCGCATAGACCGCTTCGGAAACCCCGCCGTCCAGCAGACCAGCCAGACGCTCAAGGTCGTGGATAAAGGCGGCTATCAACGTATCCGCCGCCGCAGGCTCCAGCAGACCGCCAATCAGCTCGGTGTGATAGCGGCGAAGCGACTGCTGAACCTGATGCGCAGCAAGGCGATCGCTCTGGCTAAGCTTAAGCCAGCTGATCAGCTGGTTGGTGGTGCTGCCAGCGGCGGAGACGACCATCATATCCCCCGCCTGCGAATACTCCTTCATGATCCCCGCGACGCGCAGGTAACATTTCGCATCCGCTAAACTACTCCCACCAAATTTGTGCAGCTGACGACCCTTCGCCCCTGCCTGCGCAATCACACTCATCTTTATTCCTCGTTTGCTGCCCGGAAGCCATTTTCCAGGTCGGCAATTAAATCTTCACCATCTTCAATACCGGTCGATATACGCAGGAGCGTTTCTGAAATTCCGGCGGCGGCACGCGCTTCAGGCGCCATGCCGGCATGCGTCATCGTTGCCGCATGGGAAATCAGGCTTTCAACGCCCCCCAGCGATTCCGCCAGTGTAAACAGCGACAGCCCGCTCAGAAAACGGCGCAGCGTCTGCTCGTCACCGTCAAGCTCGAAGCTTAACATTGCGCCAAAACCTTTTTGCTGACGCGCCGCAATTTCATGCCCCTGGTTTTCCGGCAGCGATGGATGATACAGCTTTTTCACCAGCGGCTGGGTTTTCAGATACTCAACGATCGCCAGGGCATTTCGCTGCGCCACTTCCATCCGTGGAGACAGCGTCCGCAGCCCGCGCAACAGCAGATAGCTGTCGAAGGCGCTGCCGGTGACGCCAATATTATTCGCCCACCATGCCAGTTCGGTGACAGTTGCCGGATCTTTGGCAATCACCACCCCGGCCACCACATCGGAGTGACCATTGAGGTATTTGGTACAGGAATGCAGCACCAGATCGGCGCCCAGCGCCAGCGGGTTTTGCAACGCCGGGCTCAGGAAGGTGTTGTCCACCACGCTAATTGCCCCGGCCTCACGCGCCAGACCACAGATTTTCGCAATATCCACCACCCGCAGCAATGGATTACTTGGGCTTTCCACCAACACCAGCTTCGGTTTTTCCGCCAGCGCCGCCCGCAGCGCCTGCTCATCGCTTTGATCGACAAACTGGACGCGATAGCAGCCGCGCTTCGCCAGGCTGTCGAACAGACGGTAGCTGCCGCCGTAGCAGTCGTGCGGCGCCACCAGCAGATCGCCCGGTTTAAGGAACACCGTCGTCACCAGCAGGATCGCCGACATTCCGGTATTGGTCAGCACCGCGCCGGCGCCGCCCTCCAGCTCCGCTAAGGCGCGCTGCACCACATCGCGCGTCGGATTGCCACGACGGGAGTAGTCGTGGGCGCGCGGTTCATTAAAGCCGGTGAAGTTATAGGTACTGGAGAGGTGAATCGGCGGGACAACGCAACCGTACTGCTCGTCGTCATTTAAACCGCTACGCACTGCGATGGTGGCCTGTTTACGCGTCATGTTGGGAAGTTCCTGGGCTGAATCGGTGAAAAGTCAGGCTCCAGAGTAATCATTGTCACAATAGACGTCAATACATCTGGACATCTAAACTTCTTTGCGTATAGATTGAGCAAAGTGCAAATAGCCGTTAAAATTATATGCATTAGCGCACGTCGTCGGCGGCTTATCTCATGTCAGAAAGCCCGCGCATACGGTAAACTACGCGCAATTATAGCCCGGGCGGAATATTCTGGCCCTTCACTAATAAACAGAGGATTAAGGTATCTCATGGCTGAATGGAGCGGCGAATATATCAGCCCATACGCTGAGCACGGTAAGAAGAGTGAACAAGTAAAGAAAATTACGGTTTCCATTCCTCTGAAGGTGTTAAAAATCCTCACCGATGAACGCACGCGTCGTCAGGTGAATAACCTGCGTCACGCGACCAACAGCGAGCTGCTGTGCGAAGCGTTTCTGCATGCCTTTACCGGACAACCGTTGCCTAACGATGAAGACCTGCGTAAAGAGCGCAGCGATGAGATCCCGGAAGCGGCGAAAGCGATTATGCGTGAACTGGGAATCGACCCGGATACGTGGGAATACTGAGACGATAAAAAGGGCGGAATAATCTTCCGCCCTTTTTTCTTTCCCGCCCAGGCAGGCGGGAGAGACAAAAAAGCCGCCCTGAGGCGGCTTCTTCTGGCAACTTACTTGCTGCCCGGGATGCTGAAGCGCTTGTTGAAGCGGTCAACACGGCCACCGGTAGCAACATCACGCTGTTTGCCGGTGAAGAACGGGTGGCATTTGCCGCACACGTCGAGGTTCAGGTCGTGACCAACGGTGGAGCGGATTTTCATGACATTACCGCAAGAACAGGTAGCAGTAATTTCGTCGTAATTTGGGTGAATACCTTTTTTCATGGGAGAACCTCAGTTAAGGCCGCGTCGCTCTTCCAGCCCTAACGCCAGACACCACGCGATATTAGTAATTTCCCGTCGCCATCTACGCTGCTGACAGCGTGAAGCACGCGGTAATGGTCAATCTTCAATGCGATATAAAGCGCATCAAAGGCGGCGAATCATACAGAATTTGACCAGCATATGCAAACTGATCCGCGCCGCCTTATCGTAATGTGTATACTATCCCGCCAGATTTCAAGTCAGGAAGATGACATGTCCGTCGCCCACGTTGCCCTACCCGTTCCGCTACCGCGCACTTTTGACTACCTGCTGCCTGAAGGCATGGCGGTCAAAGCGGGCTGTCGGGTGCGGGTGCCGTTCGGCAAACAGGAGCGGATCGGCATTGTCGCGGCGGTGAGCGAGCGCAGCGAACTGCCGCTGGATGAGCTAAAACCGGTCGCCGAAGCGCTGGACGACGAGCCGGTCTTCTCCACGACTGTCTGGCGACTGCTGATGTGGGCGGCTGAGTATTACCATCACCCGATCGGCGATGTGCTGTTCCATGCATTACCCGTTATGCTGCGCCAGGGCAAACCCGCCAGCGCCACGCCGCTGTGGTACTGGTTCGCCACCGAGCAGGGGCAGGTTGTCGACCTTAACGGTCTGAAACGCTCCCGGAAGCAGCAGCAGGCGCTGGCGGCGCTGCGCCAGGGTAAAATCTGGCGTCATCAGGTTGGCGAACTGGAATTCAATGAAGCGGCGCTGCAGGCGCTGCGCGGTAAAGGGCTGGCGGAGCTGGCCTGCGAAGCGCCCGCCCTCACCGACTGGCGCAGCGCGTATTCGGTTGCCGGCGAACGCCTGCGCCTGAATACCGAGCAGGCCACCGCCGTCGGGGCGATCCACAGCGCCGCCGATCGTTTCTCCGCCTGGCTGCTGGCGGGTATTACCGGCTCCGGGAAAACGGAAGTCTATTTGAGCGTGCTGGAGAATGTGCTGGCGCAGGGGCGCCAGGCGCTGGTGATGGTGCCGGAGATCGGCCTGACGCCGCAAACCATCGCCCGATTTCGCCAGCGCTTTAACGCGCCGGTGGAAGTGCTGCACTCCGGGCTCAATGACAGCGAACGTCTCTCGGCCTGGCTGAAGGCGAAAAATGGCGAAGCGGCCATTGTGATCGGCACCCGCTCCTCGCTGTTTACCCCATTTAAAGATCTCGGCGTCATCGTCATCGACGAAGAGCATGATAGCTCCTACACGCAGCAGGAAGGCTGGCGCTACCATGCCCGCGACCTGGCGGTATGGCGCGCCCACAGCGAGCAGATCCCGATAATTCTCGGCTCGGCGACGCCGGCGCTGGAGACTCTGCATAACGTCCGCCAGGGTAAATACCGCCAGTTAACCTTAAGCAAACGCGCGGGCAATGCGCGCCCGGCCCAGCAGCACGTGCTCGATCTCAAAGGGCAACCGCTGCAGGCGGGCCTGTCTCCCGCGCTGATTAGCCGTATGCGCCAGCACCTGCAAGCGGATAACCAGGTGATCCTGTTTCTTAACCGCCGCGGCTTTGCGCCAGCGCTGCTGTGCCACGATTGCGGCTGGATAGCGGAATGCCCGCGCTGCGACAGTTACTATACGTTGCACCAGGCGCAGCACCATCTACGCTGCCACCATTGCGACAGCCAGCGCCCGATCCCGCGCCAGTGTCCTTCCTGCGGCTCCACGCATCTGGTGCCGGTAGGGATCGGCACCGAGCAGCTGGAGCAGGCCCTGGCGCCGCTGTTCCCTGAGGTGCCTATCTCGCGTATCGACCGCGATACCACCAGCCGCAAAGGAGCGCTGGAGGAGCATCTCGCCGCCGTCCATCGCGGCGGGGCGCGTATTCTGATTGGCACCCAAATGCTGGCCAAAGGGCACCACTTCCCGGACGTCACCCTCGTCTCCCTGCTGGATGTCGACGGGGCGCTGTTTTCCGCTGATTTCCGCTCCGCAGAGCGTTTCGCTCAGCTTTATACCCAGGTCTCCGGGCGAGCGGGCCGGGCAGGAAAACAGGGCGAGGTCATTCTTCAAACCCACCATCCGGAACACCCTCTACTGCAGACCCTGCTGTATAAAGGCTACGACGCCTTTGCCGAACAGGCGCTGGCAGAGCGGCAGACGATGCAGCTGCCGCCGTGGACCAGCCATGTGCTGATTCGTGCGGAAGACCATAACAACCAGCAGGCGCCGCTGTTTTTACAGCAGCTGCGCAATCTGCTGCAGGCCAGCCCGCTGGCCGACGAAAAGCTATGGGTGCTCGGTCCGGTTCCGGCGCTGGCGCCAAAGCGCGGCGGCCGCTGGCGCTGGCAAATATTGCTGCAGCATCCTTCGCGGGTGCGTCTGCAACATATCGTTAGCGGTACGCTGGCGCTGATCAATACGCTTCCGGAGGCGAGAAAAGTGAAGTGGGTGCTGGATGTCGATCCGATTGAAGGATAAGCCTTCTCTTGCGAGCCGGATCGAAAAATTTAACAAGCATCACGTTTTTCATGAAAATTCTGTAACTCACTGCCGCGACTATCTGATAAAAATGATGCAGCAGTTAGCGCCCAAGGGAAATGCCAGCGCCATTCAGCGAGGAGAAACCAGGTGAAGCCCAAAAAACAAGTGGTTGCCGCCACCATGAAAGACGTCGCCCTCAAGGCAAACGTTTCCACGGCAACCGTGTCCCGAGCGTTGATGAACCCTGATAAGGTGTCGCAAGCCACCCGTAACCGGGTCGAGCAGGCGGCGCTGGAAGTCGGCTATTTACCGCAGTCGCTCGGACGCAATATGAAGCGCAACGAATCGCGGACGATCCTCGTGATCGTCCCGGATATCTGCGACCCCTTCTTTAGTGAAGTGATCCGCGGTATTGAAGTCACTGCCGCCGAGCACGGCTATCTGGTGTTAATCGGCGATTGCGCCCACCAGAATCAGAAAGAAAAAACCTTTATCGACCTTATCATCACCAAGCAGATCGACGGCATGGTGCTGCTCAGCTCGCGCCTGCCGTTTGACGCCAGCGTGGAAGAGCAGCGCAATTTGCCGCCAATGGTCATGTCGAATGAGTTTGCGCCGGAGCTGGAGCTGCCCACCGTCCATATCGATAACCTGACGGCGGCCTTTAACGCGGTAAATTATCTCCACGAGCTGGGACATCAGCGTATCGGCTGTATCGCCGGCCCGGAAGATATGCCGTTGTGCCATTATCGCCTGCAGGGTTATGTGCAGGCGCTGCGCCGCAGCGGTATCACCGTCGATCCGCACTATATTGCTCGCGGCAACTTTACCTTCGAAGCCGGCGCCAATGCGCTGGAGCAGCTGCTGGCGCAGCCGGTGCCGCCCACGGCGGTCTTTTGCCATAGCGATGTGATGGCGCTGGGCGCCTTATCGCTGGCAAAACGTCGCGGTCTGAAAGTGCCGGACGACCTGTCAATTGTCGGCTTCGATAACATCGCGTTGTCTGAATTTTGCGACCCGCCGTTGACCACGGTTTCACAGCCACGGTTTGATATCGGCCGTGAAGGAATGCTGCTATTACTGGAGCAAATGCAGGGGCATAACGTGAACAGCGGCTCGCGTCTGCTCGATTGCGAACTGATTGTTCGCGGCAGTACGCAAAAAATCAGACGATAACCATCAGGCTTTCGGGCCTGCTCTTCTGGTCAAAGGCCCGCCGCTTAAGTAACATGGCGGGCTGACGAACGAATATAAGACAGCGAAACGATAGTGGCACAACGAGATTATGTACGCCGCAGCCAACCGGCTTCTTCGCGGCGCAAAAAGAGCACGACCCGAAGCTCAAGGAATAAGCAAAGCAGCCTTCCGGCGATTTCACCGGCGATGGTGGCGATCGCGGCGGCTGTGCTGGTGGCCTTTATCGGTGGCCTCTATTTCATTACGCATCATAAGAAAGAAGAAGCGGAAGCGATGCAAAATCGCCAGGCCGCCGGCAACGGCTTGCCGCCCAAACCGGAAGAGCGCTGGCGCTATATTAAAGAGCTGGAAAGCCGCCAGCCTGGCGTCCGCGCGCCGACCGAACCGACCGCCGGTGGCGAAGTCATGAAACCGGAACAGCTGACCGACGAGCAGCGCCAGCTGCTCGCCCAGATGCAGGCCGATATGCGCCAGCAGCCGACCCAGCTGACCGAAGTGCCGTGGAACGAACAAACGCCGGCGCAGCGCCAGCAGACGCTTCAGCGTCAGCGTTTAGCGCAGCAACAGCAGCAGGCGCAGCAGCAACAGTGGGCGCAGACTCAGGCGCAGACCGTCCAACAGCAGCCGCCGCGCGTTCAGCAGCCGAAGCCGGTTCAGCAGCAACAACCGAAGCAGACCGCGTCAAACCAGCAGCCGTACCAGGATCTGCTGCAGACGCCAGCGCATACCAATACCACGCAGCCGCGTACCCAGGCCGCGGCGCCGGTAACTCGGGTGGAAGAAGCGCCGAAAACCACCGCCGAGAAGAAAGACGATCGTAGCTGGATGATCCAGTGCGGCTCTTTTAAAGGCGCCGAGCAGGCCGAAACCGTCCGCGCTCAGCTGGCTTTCGAAGGGTTTGCTTCGCACATTACCACTAACAACGGCTGGAACCGCGTGGTTATTGGCCCGTTAAAAGGCAAAGAAAGCGCCAACGAGATGATCACCCGCCTGAAGATGGCTGGACACGCGAACTGCATTCGTCTCGCCGCCAGGGGTTGAAACCCTCAAAATCCCCCCCATCTATAATTGCATTCGGCCCCGCGGACAGCGCGGGGCCCCTGTTCCGCTTTTGCAACCAAGGGGTCTGCTCGTGACTACAATTGTAAGTGTTCGCCGTAACGGCCATGTTGTTATTGCCGGTGATGGCCAGGCCACGCTGGGCAACACCGTGATGAAGGGCAATGTGAAGAAAGTGCGTCGTCTGTACAACGACAAAGTGATTGCCGGTTTCGCTGGCGGCACCGCCGACGCCTTCACGCTGTTCGAACTGTTTGAACGTAAACTGGAAATGCACCAGGGCCATCTGGTGAAGGCCGCCGTTGAGCTGGCCAAAGACTGGCGAACTGACCGGATGTTGCGCAAACTGGAAGCGCTGCTGGCCGTCGCGGACGAAAACGCGTCGCTTATCATCACCGGTAACGGTGACGTGGTACAGCCGGAAAACGATTTGATTGCTATCGGCTCCGGCGGTCCTTACGCCCAGGCCGCGGCCCGCGCGCTGTTGGAAAATACCGATATGGGCGCGCGCGACATCGCCGAGAAAGCGTTGGATATTGCAGGTGATATCTGCATCTACACCAACCATTTCCACACCATCGAAGAATTACCTTCTAAAGCGTAAGGATCTCCCATGTCTGAAATGACCCCACGCGAAATTGTCAGCGAACTGGACAAACACATTATCGGTCAGGACGCCGCCAAGCGTTCTGTTGCTATCGCCCTGCGTAACCGCTGGCGTCGGATGCAGCTTAACGAAGAGCTGCGTCATGAAGTCACGCCGAAAAACATTCTGATGATCGGCCCAACCGGCGTCGGTAAAACCGAAATCGCCCGTCGTCTGGCAAAACTGGCTAACGCGCCGTTTATCAAAGTTGAAGCGACGAAGTTCACCGAAGTGGGCTATGTCGGTAAAGAAGTGGACTCCATCATCCGCGATTTGACCGATGCGGCGATCAAAATGGTTCGCATGCAGTCCATCGATAAGAACCGTTACCGCGCGGAAGAGCTGGCGGAAGAGCGCGTGCTTGACGTGCTGATCCCACCGGCGAAGAACAACTGGGGCCAGACTGAGCCGTCGCAGGAACCGTCTGCAGCGCGCCAGGCGTTCCGTAAAAAACTGCGTGAAGGCCAGCTGGACGATAAAGAGATTGAAATCGATCTCGCTGCGGCGCCGATGGGCGTTGAAATCATGTCCCCTCCGGGCATGGAAGAGATGACCAGCCAGCTGCAGTCTATGTTCCAGAACCTCGGCGGCCAGAAGCAGAAACCGCGTAAGCTGAAAATCAAAGACGCGATGAAGCTGCTGATTGAAGAAGAAGCGGCCAAACTGGTCAATCCGGAAGAGCTGAAGCAGGAAGCCATCGACGCTGTAGAGCAGCACGGTATCGTCTTTATCGACGAAATCGACAAAATCTGTAAGCGCGGCGGCAATACCTCCGGCCCGGACGTCTCCCGCGAAGGCGTACAGCGCGACCTGCTGCCGCTGGTGGAAGGCTGCACCGTCTCCACCAAACATGGGATGGTCAAGACCGACCACATCCTGTTTATCGCCTCCGGCGCATTCCAGGTGGCCAGCCCATCCGATCTGATCCCGGAACTGCAGGGGCGTCTGCCGATCCGCGTTGAGCTGAAGGCGCTGACCACCCACGACTTCGAGCGCATCCTGACCGAGCCGAATGCCTCCATCACCGTGCAGTACAAGGCGCTGATGGCGACCGAAGGGGTGAACATCGAATTCACCGAAGACGGCATCAAGCGCATCGCCCAGGCCGCATGGCAGGTAAACGAAACCACCGAGAACATCGGTGCGCGTCGCCTGCACACCGTGCTGGAGCGCCTGGTGGAAGACATCTCCTATGATGCCAGCGAGATGAACGGCCAGACCGTCACTATCGATGCCGAATATGTGAGTAAACACCTGGATGTTCTGGTGGCAGATGAAGATCTGAGCCGTTTTATCCTATAATCCGGTGCAATGCATTTTCATCACTGTTGATGGGGGCTATCGCCCCCATTTTTATTGGCTAAAATAACTATGACTGATATCAGCCGTTCACAGGCGTGGCTGGAAAGCCTGCGTCCTAAAACGTTACCGCTGGCATTTGCCGCGATTATTGTTGGCACCGTCCTTGCCTGGGAGCAGGGCCATTTTGATCCCTGGGTTGCCCTGCTGGCGCTGATCACCGCCGGCTTGCTGCAAATTCTTTCCAACCTCGCCAATGACTACGGCGACGCGGTTAAGGGGAGCGATAAACCGGATCGCATCGGGCCGCTGCGCGGGATGCAGAAAGGGGTGATTACCCCCCAGCAGATGAAGCGCGCCCTGATCGTCACCGTCGTACTCATCTGCCTGTTTGGTCTGGCGCTGCTGTGCGCCGCCTGGCAGAGCGTCGGCGATTTCATCGGCTTCCTCGCCCTGGGAGGCCTGTCTATCGTGGCCGCCATCACCTACACGGTGGGCACCCGTCCGTATGGATATATTGGTCTGGGTGATATCTCAGTACTCGTTTTCTTCGGCTGGCTGAGCGTCCTCGGCAGCTGGTATCTGCAAGCCCATAATGTGGAAGCGGCCATTTTTCTGCCGGCGACAGCCTGCGGTCTGCTGGCGACCGCCGTGCTAAACATCAATAATCTGCGCGATATCGACAGCGACCGGCAGAACGGGAAGAACACTCTCGCCGTGCGCCTGGGCCCGGTCAATGCCCGCCGCTATCATGCCTGCCTGCTGCTCGGCGCCCTGCTGTGTCTGGCGCTATTTAACCTGCTGACGCTGCATTCAGCCTGGGGCTGGCTGTTTATTCTCGCCACGCCGCTGCTGGTGAAACAGGCGCGCTACGTCCTGCGCGAATCCGATCCGCTGGCGATGCGGCCAATGCTCGAAAAGACGGTCAAAGGGGCCTTACTGACCAACCTGCTGTTTGTTATCGGAATTATTGCCAGTAAGCTGATGGCTTAACTGACAAATATCAATTAACAATTGATGATTTTGCCAACAATGCGATTCGCGGGATATACTAAAAACTCTCGCAGCAACTGAACGTTAAGCCTATGAAATACGATACTTCCGAGCTTTGTGACATCTACCAGGAAGATGTCAACGTCGTGGAACCGCTGTTCTCTAACTTTGGAGGACGGTCGTCGTTTGGTGGACAGATCATTACGGTTAAATGTTTCGAGGATAACGGGTTGCTCTACGATCTGCTCGAGCAGAATGGCCGTGGTCATATTCTCCTGATCGACGGCGGCGGCTCAGTACGACGCGCGTTAATTGACGCTGACCTGGCGCGTCTGGCCGTCCAGAATGAATGGGAAGGGTTGGTGGTCTATGGCGCGGTGCGCCAGGTTGACGACCTTGAGGAGCTGGACATTGGTATTCAGGCGCTGGCGGCTATTCCGGTCGGCGCGGCTGGCGAAGGCATCGGCGAAAGCGACGTGCGCGTCAATTTCGGCGGGGTGACTTTCTTCTCCGGCGACCATCTGTATGCCGATAACACCGGGATGATCCTGTCGGAAGACCCGCTGGATATCGAATAAACCTTCCGCCATAAAAAAGGCCTTCTCCATGAGAAGGCCTTTTGTTTATCCGGCGCGTAACTTAGTACAGTTTCTTCGCGCAATCCAGCCAGTCGTTCTTGAACGGACGCTTCATGTTCTCGATGGCATCGATGATGTCGTGGTGCACCAGCTTCTCGTTCTGGATGCCGACGCAACGGCCGCCATGGCCCTGCAGCAGCAGCTCAATCGCATAGGCGCCCATGCGGGAAGCCAGGATGCGGTCGTAAGGAACCGGGGAACCGCCGCGCTGAATGTGGCCGAGGACGGTGGCGCGAGTTTCACGGCCAGTCTCTTTCTCGATGTAGCTTGCCAGCTCGTCAACGTCGCACATGTGCTCGGTGATGGCCACGATAGCGTGTTTTTTCCCTTTCGCGATACCGGCTTTGATTTCTGCCACCAGATCGTCACGGGTATATTCCACTTCAGGCACCATGATGAACTCACAGCCGCCGGCAATCGCCGCCGCCAGGGTCAGGTCGCCACAGTAACGGCCCATCACTTCCACCACGGAGATACGCTGGTGCGAAGAGGAGGTGTCGCGCAAACGGTCAATCGCTTCCACCACGGTGCTCAGGGCAGTAAAGAAGCCGATGGTGTAGTCAGTGCCTTTGATATCGTTGTCGATAGTGCCCGGCAGGCCAATGCATGGGAAGCCCATCTCGGTCAGGCGCATCGCCCCCATATAGGAACCGTCACCGCCGATAACCACCAGCGCGTCCAGGCCGCGCTTCTTCATGTTTTCGATAGCCACAGCGCGGATGTGTTCTTCGCGGAATTCCGGGAAGCGAGCGGAGCCCAGGAAGGTGCCGCCGCGGTTGATCATGTCGGAAACGCTGTAACGGTCGAGCTGAACCATACGGTCTTCATACAATCCGAGGTAACCGTCATAGATTCCAAAAACTTCCAGACCTTCCGTTAATGCCGCGCGCACAACGCCACGAATTGCTGCGTTCATGCCCGGCGCATCACCGCCACTTGTCAACACACCGATTTTCTTAATCATGACTACCTCTGAACTTAGGAAGCAAAAAATAATTCTGTTGCCTGAAGCGCTCCCTCACCAGGAGTGCACGACGCTAATGACAATAGTATATCAAACGCCTCAAGCTGAATTGATTCAGGTCAGACCAAACGGCGGTAATTTATACAAAAAATGCCGATCTGCCCCACATTTTTACATCGAGTTTACAGACTATAACCTAACGCTCAAAAAAGCCCTGCTGCGCCGCTGGCACCACAGAGCTGGGATCCTGATGGATAATGACATCGGACCCCGGGAAACGGCGCAGAATCGCCTGCTCCACCTGGTCTGCAATCACGTGGGCTTGCACCAGCGGGAGGTTATCTTCCATTTCCAAATGAATCTGAATAAAGCGGGTCGGCCCTGACTGCCGCGTTCGTAGATCGTGCGCCCCGCGGATGCCGGGCCATGCGGTCACGATGGTGATAATGTCCTGACGCTCCTCGTCAGGCAAGGCGCGGTCGAGTAGTGACTGAACCGCCTCATAGCCCATCCGCAGCGCGCTATATAAAATATAGATGCCAATCCCCAGGGCAAACAACGCGTCGGCGCGATGCCAGCCGTACCAGGAGAGGCCCAGCGCCACCAGAATGGCGCCGTTCATCATAACATCAGACTGATAATGAAGCATATCCGCCCGCACCGCCTGGCTCTGGGTTTTTCGCACCACCCAGCGCTGGAAAGTCACCAGCGCCAGCGTACTAACGAGGGCGATCAATGTGACGACGACCCCGACGCCGGCGGCCTGCAGCGGCTCCGGACGCACCAGGTGCTGAATGCCGGTGAGAAACAGGAACAGCGCCGAGCCGGAGATAAACATGCTTTGCGCCAGCGCCGCCAGCGACTCCGCTTTGCCATGACCAAAGGTATGTTCTTCATCAGCAGGCTGTAGCGAATAGCGAACCACCAGCAGGTTGGTCAGCGAGGCGGCAATGTCCACCAGCGAATCCACCAGCGCAGCCAGAATACTGACAGAACCGGTATACCACCACGCAAAAATTTTGATCAAAAGTAACGCGGAGGCCATAGCCGTCGCGGCGATAGCGGCGCGACTGACCAACCGGCCATAAGATTGATTCATATAGGCTCCTTCTCCTGCAATGCGCTTAGTATAACCCGAACTTGTGACGCTCACGGGATAGGCGAAGGAGTTGATTTACCGTAAAAAGGGCAAAAAAAACCCCCACATCATGTGGGGGAAGACAGGGATGGTGTCTATGGCAAGGAAAACAGGGTTTGTTACTGGGGTTGCAGGGTGTTGCTACTACTCGAAAGCATCATCGCTGAGCCTTTCTGCATCCTTGCAACCTCACGCAACTGATCCATACGCTGCTGGTGCTTAGCATTTAAAACCGCTTGCTGCTCTGGCGTAAGCAGGTGGTACATCTGGTTGCGAACCTTAGCCATCTCGACCTGGCGGGCAACCTGTTCCTGCGCCATCTTTTCTGCCTGAGCGCGCACAGCGTTTTCATCAAAATTTTCTGCGGTGACAAGGCGATGCATCGTCTCCATTTCGCTAACATTAACGGGGAGCCTGTCGTGGCGTGCCCGTTGCATAAGATCCCGTAACTGCTGACGTTGCTGCTCGGTTAAACTTATGCCGTCAAACATATGGCTTTGGCTACCGCGCTGTCCCCCTTCGTCTCCGGGGAGCCAGTTAACGCTGGTAACGACTTCAGCGGCCTGGCTATATGCACTTAGCGCCAGCGTTGAGGCCATGACGGCAGCGATAACATTGCGCATCACATACTCCCAAAACGTTTGTGTCGCGATTCAACGAGAGACAGTCTACGATTCAGGCTGCAAACATGCGTCAGGGGGTGTAAAACAACGTAAAGTCATGGATTAGCGGGCCTTGATGACGTAATTTCTGCCTCGGAGGTATTTAAACAATGAATAAAATCCTGTTAGTTGATGATGACCGGGAGCTCACCTCCCTGTTAAAAGAGCTGCTCGATATGGAAGGTTTTAACGTGCTGGTGGCCCATGATGGGGAACAGGCGCTGGCCCTTCTGGACGACAGCGTTGATTTATTGCTGCTCGACGTGATGATGCCGAAGAAAAACGGTATCGATACGCTGAAAGAGCTGCGTCAGACACACCAGACTCCGGTTATCATGCTAACAGCGCGCGGAAGCGAGCTGGATCGCGTTCTCGGCCTCGAGCTGGGCGCGGATGACTATTTGCCTAAGCCATTCAACGATCGCGAGCTGGTGGCCCGTATACGCGCGATTCTGCGCCGTTCCCACTGGAGCGAGCAGCAGCAGACGACCGAAGCCGGCTCACCAACCCTGGAAGTGGATGCCTTAAGCCTCAATCCGGGCCGCCAGGAAGCCAATTTCGATGGCCAGACGCTGGAGCTCACCGGCACCGAGTTCACCCTGCTCTATCTGTTAGCGCAGCATCTCGGTCAGGTAGTCTCACGTGAGCATTTAAGCCAGGAAGTGTTAGGCAAGCGCCTGACGCCGTTCGACCGCGCCATCGATATGCATATTTCCAACCTGCGGCGTAAGCTACCGGAGCGCAAAGATGGCCATCCGTGGTTTAAAACGCTGCGTGGCCGCGGGTATCTGATGGTTTCCGCTTCATGATTGGAAGTTTGACTGCACGCATCTTCGCCATCTTCTGGCTCACGCTGGCGCTGGTGTTGATGCTGGTGCTGATGTTGCCCAAACTGGATTCCCGGCAGATGACCGAGCTGCTGGAAAGCGAGCAGCGTCAGGGCATCATGATCGAGCAGCACGTCGAGGCCGAGCTGGCCAACGATCCGCCAAACGACCTGATGTGGTGGCGTCGTTTGTTTCGCGCCATCGATAAATGGGCGCCTCCGGGACAACGCCTGCTGCTGGTGACCAGCGAAGGCCGCGTGATCGGCGCAGAACGCAACGAGATGCAGATCATTCGTAACTTTATCGGCCAGGCCGATAACGCCGATCATCCGCAGAAAAAACGCTATGGCCGCCTGGAAATGGTGGGCCCGTTTTCCGTCCGGGACGGGGAGGATAACTATCAGCTCTATCTGATTCGTCCCGCCAGCACCTCACAATCCGACTTTATCAACCTGCTGTTTGACCGGCCGCTGCTGCTGCTGATCGTCACGATGCTGGTCAGCGCCCCGCTGCTGCTGTGGCTGGCGTGGAGCCTGGCGAAACCGGCGCGTAAGCTGAAAAATGCCGCCGATGAAGTCGCCCAGGGCAACCTGCGCCAGCATCCGGAGCTGGAAGCCGGGCCGCAGGAGTTTTTAGCCGCTGGCGCCAGTTTTAACCAGATGGTGACGGCCCTGGAGCGGATGATGACCAGCCAGCAGCGGCTGCTGTCCGATATCTCGCACGAGCTGCGCACGCCGCTTACGCGCCTGCAATTGGGTACCGCCCTGCTGCGTCGCCGCAGCGGAGAGAGCAAGGAGCTGGAGCGTATCGAAACCGAAGCGCACCGGCTGGACAGCATGATCAACGACCTGCTGGTGATGTCGCGCAATCAGGCGAAAAACGCCCTGGTCAGCGAGACGGTGAAAGCCAATCAGCTATGGAACGAAGTGTTGGACAATGCAGCGTTTGAAGCTGAGCAGATGGGGAAATCTTTCACCGTTGAGTATCCGCCGGGCCCATGGCCGCTGTACGGTAACCCCAATGCGCTGGAAAGCGCGCTGGAGAATATCGTGCGCAACGCCCTGCGCTACTCGCATACGAAAATTTCCGTCAGCTTCTCGGTGGATAAAGACGGGATTACGGTTAACGTCGATGACGACGGCCCGGGAGTCAGCCCGGAGGATCGCGAACAGATTTTCCGGCCATTCTACCGGACCGACGAGGCGCGCGACCGCGAGTCCGGCGGCACCGGCCTGGGGCTGGCGATTGTCGAAACCGCTATTCAGCAGCACCGCGGCTGGGTGAAGGCCGACGACAGCCCGCTGGGTGGTCTGCGTTTAACAATCTGGCTGCCGCTGTATAAACGAACCTGACGCCGACCCGGCCTGCGCTGTGCGGCGCTGCGCCGGGAGCATCCCCGGGAATACTTAATATGGGGGATTATTTCCCCCATAATCTCCGCGAACTATCCTCTATCTTGCCGCTTAAACGCCGTTTCTGCATCGTTCGGCTCCAGCTAACAGACAGGCCCGCTGCCGACAATAAGCGGTGGTACTGATCATCATCAAACGGCATCTGCCAGGCAATCGCCCCGGCCTCATGAACGCTGACATCACTCAGCCGGGAAACCAGCTCGAGCGGCGCATCGCTGGAAACTTGCCCTCCGGCAATCACCCGGTACAGCCAGCCGGTTTTTCCGCTGTTTTGCATCAGCTGCGCCATATCATTGATCGCAAAATGAAAGTTGAGCTTGAAGCACGGCGATCGCGGCTGGGTGACCTGGATCAGCGCCTCGCCCCAGCGAAAGATATCGCCGATATAAACGTTTTGCTCGGTAAGCCCGGTGGTGGAGAGGTTTTCGCCGAACGCCGGCGCGCAGAACCGCTCGGCCTGCTGGGGGAAGTCACGGATCCAGTCGGCATAGTGTTCGCGCGGATAATGACACAGCGCGCGGTCCGGCCCGCCGTGGATTTTCTTCTCCGCCTGCTGGTCCCCATCGAGACCGAGATCGCCGAGCTGCAATTCTCCGTCGACCTGGATTTTGTCGATCGCGCTGGGGCGACTGCCCGCGTAGTCCCTGATTTTGCCGACAAAGACATTCACCGGATAATGCATGGCTGCTCTCCTTGCTACAGATATAAAAAAAGCGAGTCATCAGACTCGCTTCTCTTTTAGCGCAATGCAACCTTATTTTTTGGCGGCAAAACGCGCTGCAGCTTCGTCCCAGTTCACTACGTCCCAGAAGGCTTTGATGTAGTCCGGGCGGCGGTTCTGGAATTTCAGGTAGTAAGCGTGTTCCCAGACGTCCAGGCCGATAATCGGGAAGCCGGAAGCGCCGGAAATGGCTTCGCCCATCAGCGGGGAATCCTGGTTGGCGGTGGAGACAACGGCCAGTTTGTCACCTTTCAGGACCAGCCACGCCCAGCCGGAGCCGAAACGGGTAGCAGCGGCTTTTTCGAATTCCGCTTTAAAGTTCTCCACGGAACCGAAATCGCGCTCGATAGCCGCTTTCAGGTCGCCCTGCAGGGTGGTACCGGTTTTCAGGCCTTTCCAGAACAGGCTGTGGTTCGCGTGGCCGCCGGCGTTGTTACGCAGTACGGTTTTTTTGTCAGCCGGCAGCTGATCCAGCTTGGTAATCAGCTCTTCAGCGGACAGGTTAGCGAACTCCGGCAGGCTTTCCAGCGCGGCGTTGGCATTGTTCACGTAGGTCTGGTGGTGTTTAGTGTGATGGATCTCCATCGTCTGCTTGTCGAAGTGCGGTTCCAGAGCATCGTAAGCGTAAGGCAGGGATGGCAGGGTATAGCTCATAATCATCTCCATTATTGTCGAGCGGCTCAAGTGTTAACGCCGCGTAAGCAGTTTGTCCATTATAGTTAATTAAATGGTATTGAAAATGCTTATCAATGCCGTATTTTTCATATGGATATAACCAGAAGAAATACCCGTCGTTTTGTGATGTAGAACAACTAATTAAGCCCATGGTTGCCAGGGTTCGCCATCCTGTGGCAACGTCCTGAAGGCGGCCAAAGCGGCCAATTTTTACACTCATCCCATCGGAAGCCGCCGTCTCCGATAAAAAAAGATGAGGATAAAATCAATGAACCACGCGATTACGATGGGTATTTTTTGGCATTTGATAGGGGCCGCCAGTGCCGCCTGTTTCTATGCCCCGTTCAAGAAAGTAAAACACTGGTCGTGGGAAACCATGTGGTCGGTCGGGGGGATCGTCTCCTGGCTGATTCTGCCCTGGGCCATCAGCGCCACGCTGTTACCCGACTTCTGGGCCTACTACCGCTCTTTTAGCGCCTCCACGCTGCTGCCGGTCTTTCTGTTCGGCGCCATGTGGGGCATTGGTAATATCAACTATGGCCTGACCATGCGCTATCTTGGCATGTCGATGGGGATTGGCATCGCCATTGGCATCACGCTGATTGTCGGCACGCTGATGACGCCGATTATTAACGGTCAGTTTGCAGTGCTGATGCACACCCAGGGCGGTCAAATGACGCTGCTCGGCGTGCTGGTGGCGGTGATTGGCGTCGGCATCGTCACCCGCGCAGGCCAGCTGAAAGAGCGCAAAATGGGCATCAAAGCCGAAGAGTTCAATCTGAAGAAAGGGCTTCTGCTGGCGGTAATGTGCGGTATCTTCTCCGCAGGGATGTCGTTCGCGATGAACGCCGCCAAACCGATGCATGATGCCGCCGCGGCGCTCGGCGTCGACCCGCTGTACGCAGCGCTGCCAAGCTACGTGGTGATTATGGGCGGCGGGGCGCTGGTTAACCTTGGCTTCTGCTTTATTCGTCTGGCGAAAGTGAAGAACCTGTCAGTTAAAGCCGATTTCTCGCTGGCCAAACCGCTTATCATCAGCAACCTTCTGCTCTCCGCCCTCGGCGGTCTGATGTGGTATCTCCAGTTCTTCTTCTATGCCTGGGGCCACGCCAGCATTCCGGCGCAGTATGATTATATGAGCTGGATGCTGCACATGAGTTTCTACGTGCTGTGCGGCGGTGTGGTGGGTCTGGTGCTGAAGGAGTGGAACAACGCCGGCCGTCGTCCGGTGAGCGTCCTGAGCCTCGGCTGCGTGGTGATTATCATCGCCGCCAATATCGTCGGTCTGGGAATGGCCAGTTAATCACCGGATCATCTGCCTGACAACGACGCTCTTCAGGCGGCGGCGCGACTGCGCTGCCGCCATTGCCCCGGCGACATGCCGATTTCCCGGCTAAAAACCACCGAAAAGTAGTTACTATCCTCAAAGCCGCACTGCATGGCGATATCGCCGATTAAGCGCTCGGTATGCTGCAGCAGATACTGCGCATGGCAGATCCGCAGCTGGCGTAAATAGTGATTGATGATCATCCCGGTTTGCTGGCGAAACTGCTGGCGAAGCGCCCGCTCGCTGCCGCCCTCCTGCTCGCAGAAACGCTCCAGAACAAAGGGGCGGCTAAGGCTGGCCGCCAGCGCGGCCAGCAGTTTGTCCAGCAGCGCTTCGCGCTGCGTCGCCGCGGGATCATCCGTCGCGTAGCGATGGCGCTGCAACGTCAGCGCCAGCTGGGCAAAAAGCAGTTCGGCCATCGCATTTCCCTGCGCGTCGCGCCGGGCGCACTCATGCTCAAGCTGGCTAATCACCTGGCGCGCCTGCGCCATACCGGTGCTGCCCATGCGCCAGTGGGGCTTCCACGGCGTACCGAAGAGGCCAGGGATTGCCCCGGCCCAGTCAAAATTGAGCTGCAGCCGCTCCGGGCAATAGATGATGTTCTGCAGAACCAGATCGTTAACGGAAGCATAGGAGTGTTTATCTTCGGCGCGAATGTAGAACAGATCGCCGCGGGTAATGCGCCAGGGGCGATCGTTAAGGACGTGCAGCCCGTTGCCTCGCCACACCAGCACCAGCTCGCAGAACTCATGGGTATGTTCGGCAAAGACATTTTGCGGGTAGCGGTCTGCCACCGCCACTGCCTGTGTGGCGGAAGGGAAAAACTCCTCTTTACGTAAAATCAGACCGGCCACGGCTCACACTCCAAACGCGGATAACGGCGCATTATTCGCGTTTTTAGTCTGCAATACGTTGACTCTTCTCGCGTTACTGAAGAATGGCGTCGCGCCCCTGGCGGATATCGCGCGGCGACCAGTCGAACTCCCGGCGAAAAAGCGTCGAAAAGTGGTTACTGTCGCCGAAGCCGCAGCGATAAGCGATATCAGTCACGCTTTCATCGCTGTGGCGCAGCAGGTGGCGGGCTTTCATCAGGCGCACCCGATTAAGATAGCGCTGTGGTGTCAGACCGGTCTGCTGCTTCAGCTGGCGGTGCAGCGTACGCAGCGACAGCGAAAACTGCGCCGCCACCTCCTCCCAGCAGATCTCCTGCGCAAAATGGTCTTCAAGCCAGGCCAACAGCTGATTCAGCCGCGCATCGTTGTTGGTGGCCTCTTCCGCAAGGCTGCTTTTACGTAACAGCACCAGCAGCTGCATAAACAGGATCTCACGGCTGGCGACGGCATGAGTATCCGTATCGCTCCCCACGGCCTCGATCTGCGCCACGATATGCCGCACCTGTTGCAGGACGGTTTGATTCACCCGCCAGTGCGAGGGGTAGTTTCCTTCCTGTTCCTGGGGCAGTAGTTGACTGACCCCGGCGAGAAAGCGAAACGCATCCGGCGCGCGATAGAGCACATTGGTCAGACACAGATTATCCGTGTGCTCGTAAAGATGGCGGTCGTGATCGCGGATAAAACAGACCGAACCGCCGCCAATGGTGTAGGGCTGGCCATTGAAGACGTGAATACCCGATCCCTGCTCCACGATAACTATTTCATGGAAATCATGGTGATGTTCCGGAAAGGCCGACTGAGGGAGGCGGGGTTCAATAGCCACCGACGAGATCCCGGCCTTAAAGAAATCCGTACTGTGCAATATGGTCATGATGCCACCCTCGTAATGAGAAAAATTATCAGTCACCGGCTGATAGTAATGAAGGGTTGGCTATCCGGCCTTCAATTTTTGACCGCGAAATTCGTAAATCCTGCCGCTTTTTCAAGAATCAGCCGGAAAGATGCGGAACTGCGGAGGCCATCACATCCCCCTCGCCATCCCCTAAAACCGCAAACTGTGATGTCCCTCACGGTCACCTTTGCTTTCTTGCCAGCGGCCAGTTTTGGCTGTCCGTAGCGAGAAGGTGTCAGTAAACGGCCTTTTTTAGACTGCGGACAATGATTTTAAGAAGGATCGTTTCATGAGTATTCGTCATTGTGTCGCTGTCGATTTAGGCGCCTCCAGCGGGCGGGTGATGCTCGCCAGCTATCAGCCCGGGCCGTGCGCCCTGACGCTGCGCGAAATTCATCGCTTCACCAATAGTCTGCAGAAAGTAGACGGCTTCGACTGCTGGGATGTAGATAGCCTGGAAGGCGAGATCCGCCGCGGGCTGGAGAAAGTGTGTGAGCAGGGCATTCTGATAGACAGTATCGGCATCGATACCTGGGGGGTAGATTATGTCCTGCTGGATAAGCAGGGTCAGCGCGTCGGGCTGCCGATCTCCTATCGTGACGACCGCACCCAGGGCCTGCTGCGTCACGCTGAAGCGCAGCTGGGCCGGGCGGAAATCTATCGCCGCAGCGGCATTCAGTTTCTGCCGTTTAATACGCTTTATCAGCTGCGCGCGCTGGTGGAGCAGCAGCCGGAGCTGGTCAGTCAGGCTGCCCATGCCCTGCTGATCCCCGACTATTTCAGCTTCCGCCTGACCGGCAATCTGAACTGGGAATATACCAACGCCACCACCACCCAGCTGGTCAATATTAACAGCGATAGCTGGGATGAGACGCTGCTGAACTGGACCGGCGCGCCGTTGGCGTGGTTCGGAAAGCCGACCCACCCCGGCAATGTGATAGGCCACTGGATCTGCCCGCAGGGTAACCGAATTCCGGTAGTCGCTGTCGCCAGCCACGACACCGCCAGCGCGGTGATCGCCTCCCCGCTGGCCGACCGCCATGCCGCCTATCTCTCCTCCGGCACCTGGTCGCTGATGGGGTTTGAAAGCCTGACGCCGTACACCTGCGACGCGGCGCTGCAGGCCAATATCACCAACGAAGGCGGAGCCGAAGGCCGCTATCGGGTGCTGAAAAATATCATGGGCCTGTGGCTGCTGCAGCGGGTGCTAAAAGAGCAAAACGTCAGCGACCTGCAGGGGCTGATCGCCCGCACCGCCGCGCTACCGGCGTGCCGCTTCATAATTGACTGCAACGATGACCGCTTTATCAACCCGGCCAGTATGAGCGCCGAGATCCAGGCCGCCTGTCGCGACGCCGGGCAGTCGGTTCCTGAAAGCGATGCCGAACTGGCGCGCTGCATTTTCGACAGCCTGGCGCTGCTCTACGCCCGGGTGCTTAACGAGCTGGCGGCGCTGCGCGGCCACCCCTTCAGCCAGCTGCATATCGTCGGCGGCGGCTGTCAGAACACGCTGCTCAACCAGCTGTGCGCTGACGCCTGCGGGATCGCCGTCGTGGCCGGCCCGATAGAGGCCTCCACCCTCGGCAATATCGGCATCCAGTTAATGACCCTCGACGAGCTGGCCAATGTCGATGAGTTTCGTCAGGTAGTGCGCGGCAACGCGGCGCTCACCACTTTTACCCCCAATCCTGATAGTGAAATTGCCCGTTTCGTGGCGCAGTTTCAGCCACAACAGACCAAGGAGCTTTGCGCATGACCACTCAACTTGAACAAGCCTGGGAAATTGCTACGCAGCGCTACGCCGCCGTCGGCGTGGATGTCGAGGAGGCCCTGCGCCAGCTGGACCGTCTGCCCGTCTCCATGCACTGCTGGCAGGGTGACGACGTCGCCGGTTTCGAAAACCCGGCGGGAAGCCTGACCGGCGGTATCCAGGCGACCGGCAACTACCCGGGCAAAGCGCGCAATGCAGAAGAACTCCGCGCCGACCTTGAGCAGGCGCTGAGCCTGATCCCGGGGCCAAAGCGTCTCAATCTGCACGCTATTTACCTGGAATCCGACGCGCCGGTAGCGCGCAATGAGATTAAGCCGGAGCACTTTAAAAACTGGGTTACGTGGGCGAAAGCCAACAAACTGGGGCTGGATTTCAACCCCTCCTGCTTCTCGCATCCGCTGAGCGCCGACGGCTTTACCCTGTCGCACGCCAACGATGAGATTCGCCAGTTCTGGATCGACCACTGCAAAGCCAGCCGCCGCGTATCCGCTTATTTTGGCGAACAGCTGGGCACGCCGTCGGTGATGAATATCTGGGTGCCGGACGGCATGAAGGATATTACCGTTGACCGCTTCGCCCCGCGCCAGCGGCTGCTGAACGCCCTTGATGAGGTGATCAGCGAGAAGCTCGACCCGGCGCACCATATCGACGCCGTGGAGAGCAAGCTGTTCGGCATCGGCGCCGAAAGCTACACCGTCGGCTCAAACGAGTTCTATATGGGTTACGCCACCAGCCGTCAGACGGCGCTGTGCCTCGATGCCGGCCACTTCCATCCGACGGAAGTGATCTCCGACAAGATCTCCGCCGCCATGCTCTACATCCCGCGCCTGCTGCTGCACGTCAGCCGCCCGGTGCGCTGGGACAGCGACCACGTGGTGCTGCTGGATGATGAAACCCAGGCCATCGCCAGCGAAATCATTCGCCATAACCTGTTTGACCGCGTACACATCGGCCTCGACTTCTTCGATGCCTCCATCAACCGCATCGCGGCCTGGGTGATTGGCACCCGCAATATGAAAAAAGCGCTGCTGCGCGCCCTGCTGGAACCGACCGCCCAGCTGCGCCAGCTGGAGAACGATGGCGATTACACCGCCCGCCTGGCGCTGCTCGAAGAGCAAAAATCGCTGCCGTGGCAGGCCATCTGGGAGATGTACTGTCAGCGTCACGACACGCCGGCGGGCAGCCAGTGGCTGGACAGCGTACGGGCTTATGAGAATGCGGTTCTGAGCCAGCGCGGGTAATGCACGAGCTTCCCCGGGTCGCGGCTGACGCCTTACCCGGGCTACGAACCGGTAGCCCGGGTAAGGCGTTTACGGCGCAATCCGGGGGCACGCACATATTTAGGGTGAGGGGGTCAACCCCGCACCGAATCAACAGGAAAGACAAGACTATGCAGACCATTATCGACGCCTGGTTCGTCCAGGGCATGATCAAAGCCACCTCCGACGCCTGGCTGAAAGGCTGGGACGAACGCAACGGCGGCAACCTGACGCTGCGTCTGGATGAAGCGGATATCGAACCTTACGCGGCGGATTTCCACGCCAAACCGCGCTATATCGCCCTCAGCCAGCCGATGCCAACCCTGGCCAACCAGCCGTTTATCGTCACCGGCTCCGGCAAATTCTTCCGTAACGTCCAGCTCGACCCGGCCGCTAACCTCGGCGTGGTGAAGGTCGACAGCGACGGCGCGGGATACCATATCCTGTGGGGCCTGACGGAGGATGCCGTCCCGACCTCCGAGCTGCCGGCACACTTCCTGTCGCACAGCGAGCGCATCAAACTGACCGGCGGCAAAGACCGGGTGATCATGCACTGCCATGCCACCAACCTGATCGCCCTGACCTATGTTCTGGAGAACCACAGCGATCTTTTCACCCGTAAGCTGTGGGAAGGTAGCACCGAATGTCTGGTGGTCTTCCCGGATGGCGTCGGCATTCTGCCGTGGATGGTGCCGGGCACCGATGAAATCGGCCAGGCGACCGCCGAAACCATGCAAAAACACTCGCTGGTGCTGTGGCCGTTCCACGGCGTCTTCGGCAGCGGCCCCACGCTGGATGAGACCTTCGGCCTGATCGATACCGCCGAGAAGTCCGCCGAAGTGCTGGTGAAAGTCTTGTCGATGGGCGGGATGAAGCAGACCATCACCCGCGACGAGCTTATCGCCCTTGGCAAACGCTTCAACGTGCAGCCGCTGCAGTCCGCTTTAGATCTTTATCCATAACAACATCGCGCCCCGCTCACCGAGACGGGGCGAAATATCACCTGCAAACCCTACAAAACTAACTCATGTGGAGTAAAAGCAATGAAAACAAAGACAAGCTTGATCCTCACCGTTGCCGCCCTGGCGTTGTCCGGTTCCGCCTTAGCCGAAGTTAAAATCGCCCTTGTGGCGAAATCGCTGGGAAATGGCTTCTTCGAAGCCGCCAACGTTGGCGCCCAACAGGCAGCCAAGGAGTTAGGTGATGTCAAAGTGATCTACACCGGCCCGACCACTACCACCGCCGAGGCGCAGATCGACGTGCTGAACGGGTTGATCGCCCAGGGGGTGGATGCGATCGCCATTTCCGCCAACGATCCGGACGCGGTGGTGCCGGTGCTGAAAAAAGCGATGCAGCGCGGCATCAAGGTGGTCTCATGGGACTCCGGCGTGGCGCCGGCAGGCCGTCAGATCCATCTTAACCCCTCAAATAACGCCTTAATTGGCGAAACCAACGTCAAGCTTGCCGCCGATGCGCTGCAGGCGCTGAACGTTGAGAAAGGCGAGGTGGCCGTGTTAAGCGCCACCCCAACCTCCACGAACCAGAACATCTGGATTGAGGAGATGAAAAAGGTGCTACCGCAGTATCCGTCGGTGCAGCTGGTCACCGTCGCCTACGGTGACGATCTGTCGGATAAAAGCTACCGCGAAGCGGTGGGTCTGCTGAAATCATATCCGGACCTGAAAGTCATTGTCTCGCCGTCGTCGGTGGGGATTGTTGCCGCCGCGCAGGCGGTGAAGGACCAGGGCAAAATCGGCAAAGTGTATGTCACCGGGCTGGGGCTGCCGTCGGAAATGGCCGGCGCGATCAAGTCCGGCGCCAGCAAAAGCTTCGCCATCTGGAACCCGATTGACCTGGGCTACGCCGCCACCTATCTGGCCGACGATTTAGTCAAAGGCACGGCGACCAAAACCGAAGCCAGTATGGGCAAGCTGGGCAAAGTGAAGCTGGACGCCGAGGGGAATGGCGCGATGGCCAAGCCGTTTGTCTACGATGCGAGCAACATCGATAAGTTCTCGAAAATTTTCTAATCCTTGTTCCCTCACCCCGGCCCTCTCCCGGAGGGAGAGGGGGAACGGCTGGCCCTCTGCGCGATGCGGCCAGCGGACGCCGGACCGTTCCCTCGCCCCTGTGGGGGAGGGTTAGGGTGAGGGGTGATTTTTGTGGAGAACTATCATGTCAGCATCAACGCCACTGCTGTCGCTGAAGGGGATCACCAAGATTTTTCCCGGTGTGCGCGCCCTTGAGAACGTGCAGCTTGATCTCTGGCCCGGCAAAGTGACCGCCTTAATTGGCGAAAACGGCGCGGGGAAATCCACGCTGGTCAAAGTGATGACCGGTATTTATCAGCCCGAAGAGGGCGAGATCCTCTATAAAGCGATCCCCATTCATCTGCCAACGCCGGAGTCGGCGCATAAGGTAGGGATCACCGCCATTCACCAGGAAACCGTGCTGTTTGACGAACTCTCGGTCAGCGAAAACATTTTCGTCGGCCAGTATCTGTATAAGGGACTGCTGAAAACGCTCGACTGGCCGGCGATGCACCGCAGAGCCAACGAGATCCTCACCCGGCTGGAAGTCCAGATCGACCCGCGAGCCACGCTGAAAACCCTCAGCATCGCCCAGCGTCACATGGTGGCGATTGCCCGGGCGCTGGCTTTCGACGCCCAGGTGGTGATCCTCGATGAGCCGACCGCCGCGCTTTCCCAGCATGAAATCCTCGAGTTTTATCACATCGTTGAGCGTCTGAAGCAGGACGGCAAAGCGATCCTGTTTATCTCGCATAAGTTCGATGAAATCTTCGAGCTGGCCGATTATTACACCATCCTGCGCGATGGGGTGTACGTCAGCTCCGGGGCGATAAGCGACATCACCGAAGAGCGGATGGTGTCGATGATGGTGGGCCGGGCGATCAGCCAAACCTACCCGAAAGTCGACTGCACCCCCGGAGAAACGGTGCTGGAGGTGACCGATCTCTGTCATCCTACCGAGTTTGCCCATATCAGCTTCCGCCTGCGCAAGGGAGAAATTCTCGGCTTTTACGGCCTGGTGGGCGCCGGACGCACCGAGCTGATGCAGGCGCTCTCCGGTGTCTCGCGCCCCTCCTCCGGCGAGATCCGCCTGAACGGCAGAACCATGCGCTTTCACCAGCCCGCCGACGCCATCCGCGCGGGCATCGTCTGCGTGCCGGAAGAGCGGCAGAAACAGGGAGCGATCATCGCCCTGCCTATCGCCCAGAACATCAGTTTACCGCAGCTCAGCAAGCTCAACCCTAACGGCGTCCTGAACGACGCCCGGGAATGGCGGCTGGCCGACGAGTACGCCTCGCGCCTGCAGGTAAAAGCCTTCAGCTGGCGGCAGCCGGTGGAGACCCTCTCCGGCGGCAACCAGCAAAAAGTGGTGATTGGCAAATGGCTGGCGACCCAGCCCGAGGTGATCATTCTCGATGAGCCGACCAAAGGCATCGATATCGGCTCAAAGGCCGCCGTGCATCAGTTTATGTCCGAGCTGGTCAGCCAGGGGCTGGCGGTGATTATGGTGTCGTCAGAGCTGCCGGAAGTGATGGGCATGGCCGACCGGATTATCGTAATGCACGAAGGGCTGATGGTCGCCGAGTACCGGGCCGGGGAAGCGACAGCGGAAACCATCGTTAGCGCCGCCAGCGGCATCGGCCAGGAGGCAGCATGATGGGACACGCATGGCTGAAACATCGCGAAGCGCTGCTGGCGGTGGTCATCATTTTGATGATCGGTGCCATCGGCAGCCGGGCGCCGTCGTTCGTTTCACCGGGCAATCTGGTGGAGATGTTTAACGATACCGCCATCCTTATCATCCTCGCCCTCGGGCAGATGATGGTGTTGCTCACCAAAGGCATCGATCTGTCGATGGCCGCCAACCTGGCGCTGACCGGGATGATCGTCGCCCTGCTTAACGCCCACTATCCGGGTATTCCGGTGGTGGCGCTGCTGGCGCTGGCAACCCTGCTGGGCCTGCTGATGGGGATGATTAACGGCCTGCTGGTCTGGCGCCTCGGCATTCCCGCCATTGTGGTGACCCTGGGCACCATGAGCATTTATCGCGGCATTATCTTCTTGCTGACTGACGGCGGCTGGGTTAACTCACATCAGATGAGCGCTGATTTTCTCAGTCTGCCGCGCAGCCCCCTCCTGGGGCTGCCGCTACTGAGCTGGTGCGCCATCGCCGCGCTGCTGCTGGTGGGTTATTTCCTGCGCTACAGCCGCACCGGCCGGGCCTTATACACCGCGGGCGGCAATGCGACGGCGGCATACTACACCGGCATTAACGCCGGGAAAATGCAGTTCGTCAGCTTCTGTCTCTCCGGCGCGCTGGCCGGCTTCTGCGGCTATCTGTGGATCTCGCGCTTCGCCGTCGCCTATGTCGACGTCGCCAACGGTTTTGAACTCCAGGTGGTCGCCGCCTGCGTGATCGGCGGTATCAGCACCATGGGCGGAAGCGGACGGGTGCTGGGCTGCCTGTGCGGCGCGCTGTTCCTCGGGGTCATTAATAACGCCCTGCCGGTGATCGGCATCTCGCCCTTCTGGCAGATGGCGATTTCCGGGGCGGTGATCGTCATGGCGGTGCTGCTCAACGAGCGCGGCAATCGCGGTCACGGGCGGTTAATCCTGCGCAACGCGGCGTTACCCCGACAGAAACAGGCGGTGAAATCATGAGCAAAATGATGGTATCTGAAGAGATGAAAAACGCCCCGGCCGCGCCGTCGCCGCTGCGCCGCCTGCTGTGCTGGGAAGGGTTTTTACTGGCGGTCACCCTGGCGGTATTTATCGGCAACGCCGTGGCTTCCCCGTACTTCCTCAATATCTGGAACCTGTCGGACGCCACCTTTACCTTTACCGAGAAGGCGATCGTCGTCCTGCCGATGGCGATGCTGATTATCGCCCGGGAAATCGATCTGTCGGTAGCCTCGACGATGGCGCTCAGCTCAACGGTGATGGGCTTCTGCGCGGCAGCGGGGATGGACACTCCGCTGCTGGTGGTCATCGGCCTGGGCGTAGGTCTGCTGTGCGGCCTGTTCAACGGCTTGCTGGTGACCCGCTTTAACCTGTCGTCCATTGTGATCACCATCGGCACCATGAGCCTGTATCGCGGCATCACCTATATCCTGTTGGGCGATCAGGCACTCAATCACTATCCGGAGAGCTTTGCCTGGTTCGGCCAGGGGTACGTGTGGGGGGCGCTCTCTTTTGAGTTTGCGCTGTTTATCCTCCTCGCGGCCGCCTTCACCTTCCTGCTGCATAAAACCAACTTTGGTCGCCGGACCTACGCCATCGGCAATAACCCGACCGGCGCCTGGTTCTCTGGGATCAACGTTAAGCGTCATAACCTGGTGCTGTTCGCGCTGGTCGGGCTGATGGCCGGGCTGGCGGCGGTCCTGCTGACCTCACGGCTCGGCAGTACCCGCCCCACCCTGGCGATGGGTTGGGAGCTGGCGGTTGTCACCATGGCGGTGCTCGGCGGCGTCAATATTCTCGGCGGCTCCGGCAGCATGCCCGGGGTGATCATTGCCGCCTTTCTGATGGGGCTGGTGACCTTCGGCCTGAGCCTGCTGAACGTCCCCGGCATCGTGATGTCGGTGATTATCGGCGCCATGCTGATCGTGGTGATCTCCCTGCCGATTATTACCCGGCGGATGATGCAGCGAAGACGATGTTAATTTCCCCCTCACCCTGGCCCCCTCCCTGCGGGAGAAGGTCGGGGTGAGGGGAAACGGATTTCCCAAAATCAACATTAAGGAGAATTATCATGAGTTTTATGTTGGCACTACCTAAAATCAGCCTCCACGGCGCAGGCGCGATCGGTGATATGGTCAAGCTGGTAGCGGGCAAACAGTGGGGCAAGGCGCTGATCGTCACCGACGGTCAGCTGGTGAAGCTGGGCCTGCTGGACAGCCTGTTCGCCGCGCTGGATGAACAGCAGATGGCTTATCAGCTATTTGACGAGGTATTCCCCAACCCCACCGAAGCGCTGGTGCAGCAAGGCTATGCGGCTTACCAGGCGGCCCGCTGCGATTACCTGATCGCCTTCGGCGGCGGTAGCCCGATTGATACCGCCAAAGCGATAAAAATCCTCACCGCAAACCCAGGCCCCTCCACCGCCTACTCCGGCGTCGGCAAAGTGAAAAACGCTGGCGTGCCGCTGGTGGCCATCAACACCACCGCCGGCACGGCGGCGGAGATGACCAGCAACGCGGTAATTATCGATAGCGAGCGGCAGGTGAAAGAGGTGATTATCGACCCGAACCTGATCCCGGATATCGCCGTCGACGACGCCAGCGTGATGCTCGACATTCCGCCAGCCGTTACCGCCGCCACCGGCATGGATGCCCTGACCCACGCCATCGAGGCCTTTGTCTCCGTTGGCGCCCATCCCCTGACCGACGCCAACGCTCTCGAGGCCATTCGTCTGATTAACCTGTGGCTGCCGAAAGCGGTAGACGATGGGCACGATCTGCAGGCCCGCGAGCAGATGGCCTTTGGCCAGTATCTGGCGGGCATGGCGTTCAACAGCGCCGGTCTCGGGCTGGTACATTCCCTGGCCCATCAGCCTGGCGCCACCCATAATCTGCCGCACGGGGTATGCAACGCCATCCTGCTGCCGATCATCGAAAACTTTAACCGCCCGAACGCGGTGGCGCGCTTTGCCCGCGTGGCGCAGGCGATGGGCGTCGATACTCGCGGCATGAGCGATGAAGCTGCCAGCATGGAGGCCATCAATGCCATCCGCACGCTGAGCAAACGCGTAGGGATCCCCCAGGGTTTTAGCCAGCTTGGCGTCAGCAAAGCCGATATCGAAGGCTGGCTGGATAAAGCGCTGGCCGACCCATGCGCGCCGTGTAACCCGCGCCCCGCCAGCCGCGATGAGGTTCGCGAGCTCTATCTGGAGGCCTTATGATCCGTAAAGCCTTCGTCATGCAGGTGAACCCCGACGCGCACGAGGAGTACCAGCGCCGCCATAACCCCATCTGGCCGGAGCTGGAGGCAGTGTTGAAGGATCACGGCGCGCACCACTACGCCATCTATCTCGATAAAGAACGCCATCTCCTGTTCGCGACGGTGGAGATTGAATCGGAAGCCCGCTGGGAAGCGGTCGCCAGCACGGAAGTATGCCAGCGTTGGTGGAAATACATGCGCGAGGTGATGCCCAGCAACCCGGACAACAGCCCGCTGAGCGCGGAGCTCAAAGAAGTGTTTTATCTGGCGTAAAAATAACTGGCCTCCCTCCAGACGGGAGGCCGGTCGATTAAACGGTCATTGCATTATCGCGCAGCGGCTCGGTTTTCGTCTTACCCGCTAACGTAAACGCGGAGATTAAGGTGACGGTCAGGGCAATACCGCCGAGGATCATATAGGTATCCTGAAAGCCGATCCGATCGTACATATTGCCGGCGAAAGCGGAGAGAAAGATCGCCGCCACCTGCTTGGCGAACTGGAAGCCCACCAGATAAATGGTCGCCGACAGCCGGACGTCAAACACGCCGGTGATGTATTTAAAGGCGCCCACCAGCAGGAACGGCACCTCCAGCGCATGGAGCATTTTCAACGCTACGACTTCCGCGGCGGTGGTGGCGAAGGAAGAGCCAATCATTCTTGCCGCCATCACCATCCCGGCGATCAGCAGGGTATTCTTCGCTCCGATACGGTTAATAATCCACGGCGAGCTGAACATAATGATGGCGTTACATATTTCTCCCGCGGTGGTGGCGAAACCAAAGGCGCGGGTGCCCGCTTCCGGGGTCGCGAAGAACGATTTGAAGAAGGTGGCGAACTGCTGATCGAAAACGTCATACACGCAGGCCACGCCGATAACATACAGAATAAACATCCACATCTTACGCTGGCGGAACATGCGCACCGCCGTTTTTAAATCGATCGCCGGGCGATTGGCGCCGAGCGAGTCCATTACCTGCGCGGACTGACTGGCCTGCGGTTTGGCGATGGCCACCAGCACCACCAGCAGCAGCGCGGCGGCCGACCCCATCCAGAACACCCATTCGGGATTAATGCTGAACAGCATTCCGGCGGTAGTCGCGCACAGCGCCCATCCCAGGCAGCCAAAGGTGCGCGCCTTGCCGTATTCAAACCCGCTGTTGCGGCTTACCCGTTCGATATAGGCCTCCATCGCGCCGGCGCCTGCGGAGAATACAAAGCCGATATAGGCGCCGCCGCTCAGCGCCCCGAGCCAGATATTGGTTTTCAGCAGCGGAGCGAAAACATAAAGGAAGAAGGGAGCAATCAGCACCAGCAGAACGGTCACGATCCACATCAGGTGTTTTTTCAGCCCCAGCTTGTCAGAGATCACTCCGAGGATCGGCTGGAAACAGATGGCGAACAGCGACAGGCTGGAGAAAACGAGGCCGGTTTCGGTTTTATTCAGGCCGATGACGTCCGACAGCCAGATCGGCAGAAACGGAAAGCAGGTGGCCATGATGAAGAAGTAGAGAAAGAAGAACAGCCCGAAAATCCAGAAGTTGGGGTTGTTTTTGTGGGTACAGACGGTCGGGTTCATTATATTTTCCTCAAGAAGGGCCGCAGCGCGGCCCGATACCATCACACGCGTTGCAGACCAATCAGAATGGCGCTTTCCGGGTCGAGGATGGGTAGCGCCAGCCCCGCCTGCTGCAGCCACTCACCGCTCACCGTCTGCGGCGTCGTCATCCATGCCGGCAGCTTCCGCATGGTGTGGCCGCCCTCACCGGTGATCTGAATGTTCGGATGATCGAGGAGCGTCACCTGATAGCGGGCGCTCGCCTCCAGGCCCGCCAGGCGCAGGGGCGCCATCAGGGTGTAGTCCGGCATCGCCAGCTGGCTAACGAGGAAGATCGCCTGCGCTTTATCCGGGCTGACGACGCCATGGGCAAGGGTGGTGGCGTCCGGCATATCTATTCGCCACTGCACGCCGTGATGGATCACGTCGCGCCACTGTTTATGCAGGGCCGCATATTTTCGGTATCCGGCGCGCTCTTCTTCATCGGCGCTCACCGGATCCAGCTCAAGGCCCATATGACCGAACAGCGCCGTCAGGCCGCGGAAGGCGATACTATGCTGGCGGAAGGTGGCATGACAGTGGCGATTGCCAATATGCGCGCCCATTACCTCGGGTGGAAAGAAGTAGCTCATGCCGCGCTGGATGGTGTTGCGCTCAAGGGCGTCATTGTTGTCAGAAGCCCAGAAGCGATGGCTGCGTTTGAGGACTTCATAATCGATCCGTCCGCCGCCGGAGGAGCAGGATTCAAATTCAATGTGCGGGAAACGGGCCACCAGCGTATCCAGCAGGCGGTAAAACTGGCGCGTTTGCGCGTCTGCAGCGGCGCGTCCCTGATGCCCAGGCTGCACCAACTCGCGGTTCATATCCCACTTCACGTAGTCCACCGCATGCTCGCCCAGCAGCCAGCTCATCCGCTCCAGCAGATAATCAAACGCTTCGGGAATGTTGAGGTTCAGGACAAACTGATGGCGGCCGGTCAGCGGGGTATAGCCCGGCAGCGCCAGCACCCAGTCCGGGTGCGCCCGGTACAGATCGGAATCCGGGTTAATCATTTCCGGCTCCACCCAGATACCGAATTCCATACCCAGAGACTTCACGTGATCGATAACCGGCGTCAGGCCGTAGGGGTATTTTTTCTCATCGAGATACCAGTCGCCAAGCGCCGCCCAGTCGTCGTTGCGCCCTTTAAACCAGCCGTCATCGATAATAAAGCGCTCGACGCCCAGGGCCGCCGCTTCGTCGGCCATACGCATGATGTAGTCCGGGTCGTGGTCGAAATAGATCCCCTCCCAGGTGTTGAGATGCACCGGGCGCGGTTTGTTGCCCGGGAAACGAATAATCCGTTCGCGCAGATAACGATGGAACTGCTGGCTCATGCCGTTCAGCCCATTCGCCGAGTAGCTGGCATACAGGTACGGCGTCCACAAGGTTTCCCCTTCCGCCAGCGCCATTTCGCCCGGCAGATAGAGCGCCTCGGCCTGCAGATAGCGACGGCCATCGGTTTTCACCTCCGCCCGCAGGCGATGGTTACCGCTCCAGGCCAGATGCACGCCCCAGACTTCACCCTGCATCTCGCTAAAGGCGCGGCTGCCGGTGATCAGGGCCGGGAAATGTTCGTGAGAGGTGCGCCCGCGGCGGTTCTCCAGCACAAAGCTGTCGTGCTCCAGCGTCAGGCGATGAGGCTGAAACTCGCGGATCCAGCGGCCATGGAAAGCCATCACCTCGCGAGCGCGTTCGGCGACCGGCAATGTGACCGCCAGGCGATCCACCTGCCATGGGCTGGCGCGCAGATTGGTCACGCCATGGCGCACGCTCAGCACGCCGCTGGCATCCAACGCGATCTCGCTCTGCAGGCGCAGGCCGGCCTGCGGATCTTCGCTGACCAGGGTCAGCGTCTGGCCCTCGTGCCGCACTTCGCTGGTGGTGAACAGCGGAGAGGCATCCAGCCCCTGACGATGGCCTTCAATGCCCGGCGCGCCAAACAGACCATGGCCCAGCTCCGCCATTAAGGTCACTGGCGAATCGACATCCAGTCTGCCGTTGGCGACCGGGCGCGTCAGGCTGTCGGCATCCTGCGGCGAAAAGTGGCTTAAATGCGGTCCCCAGTAGACAATTTCGGCGAAAGGGCGGGTTTTAATCACAACATCGGCACCGGCGCTTTGCAGGTGAATCAGCGAATCAGACATCAGACATCTCCATTACAAGGAATGTCTTACTGTTGATCCGAAACGTTTCGGATGCCAACCAAAACGTTTCGGATCCGTGATCGGCTTCAGAATTACGGGTTAAAAAGGGGTCAGATCAGGCGGTTTCACCCGGGATAAATTCCGGCTGCCATAGCACCTGCAGCGTGGCGAGATCCTCCCCGGCGATTAAGCGACGCACCATATCGGCAATCTGCCGTCCCACGCCCTGGCGCGTGGACTGGATCACCGCGGCGACATCGGTCTCAATGATGCTGTCCTGCGGCAGCCCGTCGTACACCACCAGGGCGACGCGATTGTCGCCGGTTAAACGCCCCAGGTGGGCGAGCGCCATCGCGGCGCCATCGCCATGGGTGTTGCAGTCGGTGATAATCGCGGTAGGCGGCTCAGGCAGACGCAGCAGCTCCAGCGTGGCCTGATAGCCGCCGCGGCGCGTCGCCGGCACGCTACGCAGCCATGCATCGGATAACCCCGCCTCGCGCAGGGCATCGAGGTAGCCGTTACGCCGTTGCAAAATAAACGCCTGATTGTTGTTCTCGCCCAGCAGAGCGATACGCTGGTGGCCCTGTTGAATCAGATGGCGGGTGGCGCGGCAGGTGCCGGCATAGTTATCGAAATCAAACCAGGCGTAGGGCTGCGCCAGGCGGCTACGGCCGAGCGCCAGAAACGGAAAGCCGGAGGCCTGCAGCTGCGCCAGCCGCGGATCGTCATCCAGAGTATGGGCCACGATTAATGCATCGACGCGACGGCCCTGCACCATGCGCATATAGCCATGTTTATCCGCCTGCTCATCATCGGCGATCAGCAACAAATCAATGTCATGGCGCGCCAGCTCATGGCTGATCTCCCCGACCATCTCGAGAAAAACGTTATTGTTGAGCGGCGCGGGGCGGACAGGGAAGACGAGACCAACGGCATCGATGGTGCCCATTTTCAGACGGCGGGCGAAAGTGTTGGGGCGATAGCCCCGGCGCTGCGCTTCAGCCTCAACCCGGGCGCGGGTCTCCTGCGACACATCGTCGTAGCCGTTCAACGCCCGGCTGACGGTCGTGACGGAGATCCCAAGTTGTTTGGCAATGGCTTTCAGCGACATAAAAATCCCTGTTTTCGCATAGGAAAGCTAGTTTCCCGCAATATGGCTATGACGTCCAGCGAGCGCGCGTCCCCCGCCGACGCGATGTCAGTTTTGCTCAGCGATCAGCAGGGCCTGCGTATCCGGCTCCAGCGCCTGAAAAACATGCTCCTGATCCGCCGGGTAGCAGATATAGTCGCCCTCGCCGAGCTCTTCCGGCGCCGACGTCAGCCCTACCCGCGCCCGCCCCTGGGTGACGATAATATGTTCCACCGAGCCTGGCGGATGCGGATGCGAAATGCGGTCGGCGCCGGGCTGGGTGAGCAGCAAATAGATGTCCCGACGCGCGCCGGGCGGACAGGCGGCCAGCAAAATGGCCTGATAGTTCGCCTGCTCTGCCACCACTTTGGTCCCCTCGCCGCGGCGGATCACCTGCGTTTTGTTCACCTGCGGCTCAAGCAGCCTGGCAAATGGAATATCCAGCGCTACGCAGAGCGACCACAGCGTTTCCAGACTCGGGTTGCCGTTGCCGGACTCCAGTTGCGATAGCGTGGATTTTGCGATACCCGCCCGACGCGCGACTTCCGCCAGCGAAAGCCCGGTCCGCGCCCGCTCCCGCACCAGACTTTTGGCGATAACGCTGATTGGCTGTGTCATACCCGCCCCTTGTTTTTTATATCGAACAATTCGTTCGCCTTGAAAAACGATCATTATGTGTTCATTATAATGGAAATTCGTTCGATATGGCTAAGTGATATGAAACAAACTCTCTCCAGTCTCAGCGGAGACACGATAAAAGCGATTGTTTTGGTCTGCCTTGCCGTCGGGGTGGTGGGCATGTCCTATGGGTCGCTGGCGGTGGCTTACGGCTTCCCTTTATGGGTGCCGCTCTTGCTTTCGGTGTCGGTGCTGGCGGGCGCCTCTGAATTTATGTTTATCGGCATTGTCGCCAGCGGCGGTAGTCCGCTGGCCGCCGCCGCCGCCGGCCTGTTAGTCAATGCGCGTCATATCCCGTTCGGGGTGACCGTACGCGAACTGGTTGGTCGGCGCGCCTTAAGCTTTATCGGGTGCCACATTATGAACGACGAGAGCGTGGTCTTTGGCTTGTCGCAGCCCACCCCCGCGCAGCGCAAAGCGGCCTACTGGCTGTGCGGCGCTGGCGTCGCGCTGATCTGGCCCCTCGGTACGCTAACCGGCGCGGCCGTCGGCAAACTGCTGCCAGCGCCGGAAACCATCGGGCTTGATGCGGTCTTCCCGGCGATCCTGCTGGCGCTGGTGATCCCGGCCTTTAAAAACCGCACTACGCTGATCCGCGCCGCCAGCGGCGCCGCGCTGGCGCTTGCCGCCGTACCGTTTGTGCCCACCGGGCTGCCGGTGCTGCTTTCGCTGTTCGGTTTACTGTCGAGGAAAAAATAATGGGCAATATGACGCTGTTTATCGCCGGTATCGCCATCCTGTCGCTGGGAACCTATCTGATGCGCCTCGGCGGCGCGAAGCTCGGCAATCGGCTGGCATTTTCCGAGCGCTCGCAGGCGCTGCTTTCCGATGCGGCGACGGTGCTGCTTTTTTCCGTCGCCCTGGCCACCACTTTCTATGAGGGCGCACATTTCGCCGGTATGGCGCGCGTTCTGGGCGTTGCTTTCGCTGTGTTCCTCGCCTGGCGCAAGGTCCCGCTGATCGGCGTGATTATCGCCGCCGCCGTGGTGACCGCGCTGCTGCGCCTGGCGGGTATGCCCTAGGACGAGTAAGCGTAATCTGTAAAACCGCTGTGCTGTCCGGCGATCGTGCCTTCAAGCCACTCAATAACCGGTTCGATTTGCAGCGGGTGCCGCTGGTCTATCGTCAGTACAGGTCCTAACGACATGGGCTGCGCCCGCCCGGCCAGCTGGGCCAGCTCCGGCAAATACTCTTCTCCAGGGTGGCCCGGCGGCCGCGTCGCCAGCCGCGAGGCATAGCGCGCGACGGCCAGCTCCGGAGAGATATGGTTCCAGACCTCAATCACCTGCTCCACGCCCGCCTGCTGTAGCAGTCTCTGCAAGGTCTCCCGCGGCTGAAAGCCGAACCAGGCGTCGATCAACCAGACCATGCTGGCAGGCGATGCGCCGACAATCGACCAGATCACCTCATACGCCGCGCAGCCCAGCTGGCGATTCATCGGCCGGTCGACAGGGGCCAGGCGCGCCATAAACGGCTCTTTGATGCCGTCGATCGTCAATACCGGCAGGCTAAAGGTCTCCGCCAGCAAACGGGTAATGGTGCTCTTCCCCGACGCCGGAATGCCGTTGATTAAAATGGCCGTTTTGCAGCCTGGGGTCAGATGTCTGTTCATAGTAATGCGACAACCTCCTCCCGGCTGCGGGCCGTCCGCAGTTTGGCCATGGTGTCATTATTATCCAGCAGCGCGACGATGGAACGGATGCCCTCCTCGATATGCGCATTGCTGTCCCGGGCGCCAAACATAATAACAATGTCCGCTTTTTCACTGTCCGCAAAGGGAATAGGCTTTTCCAGCACCACCAGGCTAAAGCAGTTGCGTCTGACGCCGCATTCGGGGCGGGCATGGGGGATGGCAATCCCTTCATCAAAAACGTAATAAGCGCCATGATTTAAAGTATTGTCGATCACCGCCTGGCTATATTCCTTCGAAATAAAGCCTTTTGCCTCCAGCGGGCGGGCAGCCAGCTTTATTACCCGCTGCCAGTCGGACTCCACAACGCCAACCTGAATGGCATCGGCCTCAATAAGCAGTTCTTTTATGGTCATTCTCTGTTCCTAGATATTGCGGCGAATAATATTGCGTAAATTATCAATCTGCAGAAACAGCGCATCGATATCCTGCCGGTGGCTCTTACTTTTGGCATATACCGATAATGCCCGGTTGTAAGTCAACATCAATGTTTTTTGCACGTCGCTATTATCGGGCTGGCGCTGTAATTCGCCTTCCAGTCTGGCGATCTCTTCCGCCAGCTGACGGGACTGTTGATCATAATCCTGCAGCGGGTTTTGCTCTTTTTTCCACAGCGTTTTCAATGATTCAAACATAGCAAGCTCCCTCCCTGGCGGAAGACAGGGCAACAAAAGATATGTGTCGGTAAAAACGCTACTTAAATAGCGCCATTTTTTCCATTAATACGGCAGTAACTGCCTGGTTGGCGGGAATTAAAAATTTCCGTACGCTGTCATTTACTTTTCCTTTCTCAAACGTTGATTTACAGCGGTCGACCCACTGCACGTTCATTTCCGTTCCGACGTTCACTTTATTAATCCCTTCGGTGACGGCCAGCCGCATATCCTCATCGCTGACACCTGTGCCGCCATGCAGCACCAGCGGCACGCCCGTCGCTTCGCTTATCGCCTTCAGCCGCGCATGCTGTATCTGCGCTTTACCGGTGTACAGGCCATGCACAGTGCCCACGGAGACGGCCAGCATATCGACCTGTGTCTCCTTCACAAAACGCGTCGCGTCTTCGACGGTAGTAAAACAGATATCTTCGGCAGCCACCGCTTTTCCATCCTCTGACCCGCCGATCGCCCCCAGCTCACCTTCTACCGTAATATTCCGCGGCCGGGCCATTTCCACCACAATCCGCGTGTTACCGATATTTTCCTCGAGGCTTAAGTGAGACCCGTCGTACATCACCGAAGAAAAGCCCGCATTCATTGCCGTCTCGATGGCTTTAATATCGGAGCAGTGATCGAGATGCAGGCAGGTCGGGATATTTTCACTGTCTGCTAATGAACGCACGGCATCGACCAGTAACCGATACCCCAGATACTCTGCGGTACCGGTTGATATTTGGATCATTAATGGGCTGCGGCTGTTTTGCGCGGCTTTAAAAAAAGCCGGTAACATCTCAATACAGTGCAAGTTAAACGAGCCAATCGCTTTAAAATCTCTTTCCTGAGCGATTTTTAAAATCTCATTAAAATTATACAGACTCATGAACACTTTCCCCTTTCGGCTTAGCGGATTTACCGTTTACAAACCATGCCAGTGCGGCGACAAACACAATAAACAAGGCGACAAAGAGCCAGTTATTCTGGAAGGCGTGGCCTAATACCAGACCGGAGCTGATGACGTCTGAATCGCTGAAGGTGACGCCCGTAAAGCCGTAGCTCTCCAGCATGGGTACCAGAATGGCCGGCAGAAATGTGATAAACAGGCCGTGAATCACCCCGCCGATCATCGCCCCGCGACGTCCGCCCAGCGCATTGCCAAATACCCCTGCCGTACCGCCGGCGAAAAAGTTGGTTAACAGCCCGGGGAGAATCATCGCCAGGCCGAACATCGGGAAAACCAGCATGCCGATAATCGAGCCGACAGTCGTTGCCAGAAATCCAACAATCACCGCATTCGGTGCATAGGGAAATAGCACCGGGCAATCGAGAGCGGGCTTTGCATCCGGGACAATACGCATCGCGATACCGCGAAAAGCCGGCACCAGCTCATTGAGTAATAAACGCACGCCGCTATAGAGGACAAAGACCCCGGCGACAAACTGAATGGACTGCATGAAGGCATACATCAGGTAATTAATGCCGCCGGAGAACTGCGCGATGTACTGAGGCCCCGCCGCGATAGCCGGGATGAGATACATCGGCACCATCACCACCGCCATGGCCAGATAGGTATCCTGCAGAAACTTAAAGTTATCAGGCAGTTCGAGATCTTCCGTGGAGCGAGAGCCTTTTCCGACAACTTTAGCGACCGCAGCCTGCACCAGATAGCCGATAGTACAGAAGTGCCCCAGGGCCACATCGTCAGACCCGGTAATGCGCCTGACCACCGGCTGCGCCAGGGCCGGCATTAACACCGCCATCACGCCGCCGAAGATGCCCCCGGTTAAAATCAGCGGTGCGCCGGTGAGCCCGGACTTATAGCCAATCACGGCGCCGATCGTCGCCATCCACAGCAGCGCCTGGCCGGTCAGAAAAATATATTTCAGCGGCGTCAGCCGGGCGATAATAATATTGACGGCAAAGATCACCAGCAGCGTCAGCGCCACCTCCGAACCTAATTCCCGATTCGCTAACCCGGCGATGGCGGCCACATCGGTAATATAGCCTTTCATGCCAAATCCCTGGGTGAAGATATCATTCAGGAAGGTCAGCGTGGCGACAATGATGTTTATCCCGGCCATCATAATTAAGAAACCGAGCAGCGTTTTAAATGTCCCTTCCGCGGTTTTGCCTGGCGATTTCTTTTGCAGGATCAGGCCAAGCATGGCAATAAAAGCAATAAGAATGGATGCCTGGCCGAGTAAATCCTTAACGATAAACGCCACGAAGCTATTCATAATCAGCCACCTTCAGATGACGTTCTTTTAAGAATGCGACGATCTTAGTTTCAATCTCCTCTTTATCAGTAAGTTTATTCAACACCACGACACGTTTAATTTCTTCTTCACTGGCATCGGCAGTTAAGATGTCGGCAAAGGTTTTTTGCGTCAGAATCATATCCGATTTAAAGGCCCCAGCTTCGGAAACGGTGGTGTGTTCAATATGAGCGGGAATTTCCAGCTTCTTTAAAACTGCCTTCGCCGTCATTTCAATGGCAAAGCTTGAACCGAGGCCGCAGCCACATACGCATAAAATTTTCAGCATGGAGGGTCTCCTCAAATAATATTGAGTTGCTTGGCAAGTTTATAATGATGTCCTTCAGTATCGACCAGACGTTTTTTCATACTGACTAAATCAATCGGAATAGGTTTGTTACTGGAATTAATTATTATGGCTTTATTTTTCATACCTGACTGAATACAGCGAACCACTTCACTGGCCATAATAGTGCCCTGATAAATCTCTTCGCAGGTTGGATCACCGCTGCGTAAACCATAGCCGACGATCGTTTTACGGATACGGACACCTATTTGTGGTTCCAGCTGTTTAATCATGGTATCAATCGCCCCCTGAAAGCCGGGAGAGTACTCTTTGGTATAGCCTTCTGAGCAGAGGATAACGACGCTATTCTGCGTACTCAGCTTCCGGGTAATCCGTTCCGCGAGCACGGCCAACGGCATCTGTGCCTCCGGGATCAGGGCAATATCCGCATTACATTTAATGGCGGACTGCAACGTTAGTTCTCCACAATAGCCTCCTAATATCTCAACCATAAAAACCCGACCGGGCAGCGCTCTTCCGGTATTTCTTAAACGAGAGACTTCTTTAATAATTTGCTCACAGGCCGTGGAAAAACCAATCGTATAATCACTGCCATACACATCATTATCGATAGTCATTCCCACACCAAAGCAATTAATCTCAAATTCACTAAGGGTATTCAGAAACTGCAGGCTGCCATCCCCCCCGGCCATAATGAGCACATCAATACGCAGAGATTTAAGTTTTTTAGCAATGCTTTCATATTCACTGCGCTGCAGTTTGCGACTGGTTCGCCCCGAGGTAATGATCGGCACCGCGGTAATTGAATAATCAACCAGATCGCGCCACGCCATATCCTGATGACTTTTCTCCAGTAGCCCTGGAATACCGCCATTAAACAGCGTGATATCAGCATTAGCCTGCCTGGCTATCTGGAATATAAAATTATTCATTCCAGAAACATCCCCGCCGCTAATAACGATACCAATTTTCATGACGCATCCTCGCTCATTTGCCTGACAACATTTTTCCCTGAGTACAAGCCTTCTATTTGCAATGAAGATCACATAATGCGTATTAAATTACCGCAGTGAATAGTTGACAGGTACGGCGAAACACCTATTTTTGTGATATACATCCCATTTAAAGAGAGTGATCTCCATCGCTTTCTGTTTTTAATATCTTTAAATTTCATGGCGTTAAAAAATCGAGATATTCAGGCGTGCTGACCTTTCCTTTGCCATAAAAAGGAGGATTTAAGAAAAGAACGGAAACGTGATTAGTGCCACATTTTTTTCGTAGCAGAGGAAAATATTGGCAAATTTCGCAGAGACGGGAAGCGGAAAACGAAAACAAAAAAAGCGCCCTGAGGCGCTCTTTCGACAGTTGCTATACGCTTATTTGTTCAGTTCGGCAGTCATATGCACGCGGTTGCCGGTAAACGCTTCGGTGATTTTGTAAGACGAAGCGCCGGCAGCCTGCGCCTGTGCGGCGATTTTCGCTTCCGCGCCGTCCATTGTGGAGGCGGTTGCGGTCACGGTTTCAGCAGCGAAGGAAGCGAAAGAGGCGGCCATAGCGATTACTGCGACAAAAGTTTTGATGCTTTTCATGATATAAACCCTTTCATTTAGTTGTTTAGATAAGGCGCTGTGCCTTGATGTGTTAAATAGTAGCCCGCACATCGCTAAACAAAAAGCGGAAGGATTTGCTGTCATTGTTCAAATTTATTGACAAATATTTAACCCGCAATTAAACGCTGCGGATGGGTGTAAACTGTCGCCCTGCCCGGCTTGCAAAAACCCACCAGCGTCAGATTGCAGCGCTCGGCAACTTCCACTGCTAAGGTGGTGGCCGCCGAGACCGCGAACAGGATCTCGACGCCGCACATCGCCGCCTTCTGCACCATTTCATAACTGGCGCGGCTGGAGACCAGCGCGGCGCCATGCTGCCACCCCTCGCCGACTTCCGCCCGCCGGCCCAGCAATTTATCCAGGGCGACATGCCGGCCAACGTCTTCAAACCCCCCCGCCAGTTCGCCCGTCAACCGGACCCACGCGGCCGCGTGAGTACAGCCGGTGAGCCGGCCAACCGGTTGAAAGTCGTTAAGATGCGCCAGGGCCTGATCGAGATTGGCTAAATCGAACGACTGAGTGAACGGCAGCGGCTGGACCGGCTTACCAATATCATTGAGCTGCTCGACGCCGCATACGCCGCAGCCGGTGCGCCCGGCCAGCGCGCGACGCCGGGCTTTGAGGCCCATAAAACGCCGGCTGGAGAGCTCAATCTGCACCTCAAGGCCGTTGCACACCGCTACCACGTCCATGCCGAAAATCTCCCGCCGGTGCTCGATAATCCCTTCGGATAAGGAGAAGCCGACGGCGAATTGCTCCAGATCTTTCGGGGAGGCCATCATCACCACGTGGGAGATACCGTTGTAGACCAGCGCGACGGGCACCTCTTCCGCTAACTCATCTGGCTGAGGGTGTTGCAGATCCTCGCGTTTCCAGAGGGAGACCTGGCGATATCCTGTGATATTCGTCACATTTTTGATTTGTTCGAGAGGCTTCTTGTTCACTTTGCTTTAACCGTATTGGAACAGGCATACACACAATGTGGTATTCTGTTTTTATCCCTTCAGGAATGAGGGAAATTTGCCCTAATTCTGAACCTTTGCGGCCTTCACCGCAAAGCAAATAACTACATGTGACAATGTCGAAACAAGGAGCGAACCATGCAGGTCAGCAGAAGGCAGTTCTTTAAGATCTGCGCTGGCGGTATGGCGGGAACCACGGCAGCAGCGCTGGGCTTTGCCCCGGCAACTGCGCTCGCGGAGACACGGCAGTACAAATTGCTGCGCACGCGCGAAACCCGTAACACCTGCACATACTGTTCTGTCGGCTGTGGGCTGTTGATGTATAGCCTCGGCGACGGCGCGAAAAACGCCAAAGCATCCATTTTCCATATCGAAGGCGATCCGGATCATCCGGTCAACCGTGGTGCGCTCTGTCCGAAAGGGGCTGGTCTGGTGGACTTTATCCATTCTGAAAGCCGCCTGAAATTCCCGGAATATCGCGCGCCAGGCTCCGATAAATGGCAGCAAATCAGTTGGGACGAAGCGTTCGATCGCATCGCCAAGCTGATGAAAGAGGACCGCGACGCCAACTTTATCGCGCAAAACGACGCCGGCACCACCGTCAACCGCTGGTTGACGACCGGGATGCTGTGCGCCTCCGCCTCCAGTAACGAAACCGGCTATTTAACGCAAAAATTCACCCGCGCCCTCGGGATGCTGGCGGTGGATAACCAGGCGCGTGTCTGACACGGACCAACGGTAGCAAGTCTTGC
>NZ_KV792643.1:0-27348 GCF_001808265.1 Klebsiella sp. HMSC16A12 | reverse complement strand
TTTGGTCGCGGTGCGATGACCAACCACTGGGTTGATATTAAAAACGCCAACCTGGTCGTAGTGATGGGCGGTAACGCCGCAGAAGCGCATCCGGTGGGGTTCCGCTGGGCGATGGAAGCCAAAATTCATAACGGCGCCAAGCTCATCGTTATCGATCCGCGCTTTACGCGTACGGCGTCGGTGGCTGATTTCTATACCCCGATTCGTTCCGGTACCGACATTACCTTCCTGTCGGGCGTGATCCTGTATCTGCTGAATAACGAAAAATTCAACCGCGAATACACCGAAGCCTACACCAACGCCAGCCTGATCGTGCGTGAGGACTATAGCTTCGACGACGGGCTGTTCAGCGGCTATAACGCAGAAAAACGTCAGTACGACAAAACCAGCTGGAACTATGAGCTGGACGAAAACGGCTTCGCCAAACGCGATACTACGCTGCAACATCCGCGCTGCGTCTGGAACCTGCTGAAGCAGCATGTTTCCCGTTATACCCCGGATGTGGTCGAAAACATCTGCGGTACGCCGAAGGCCGACTTCCTCAAAGTCTGTGAATACATTGCTGAAACCAGCGCGCCGGATAAGACCGCATCGTTCCTGTACGCTCTCGGCTGGACCCAGCACTCCATCGGTGCGCAGAATATCCGCACCATGGCGATGATCCAGCTGCTGCTCGGCAACATGGGGATGGCGGGCGGCGGCGTCAACGCCCTGCGCGGCCACTCCAATATCCAGGGTCTGACCGACCTCGGCCTGCTCTCCACCAGCCTGCCAGGCTACATGTCGCTGCCGAACGAAAAACAGGCCGACCTGCAGACCTACCTGACGGCTAACACGCCGAAGCCGCTGCTGAAAGACCAGGTCAACTACTGGGGCAACTATCCGAAGTTCTTCGTCTCCATGATGAAAGCCTTCTTCGGCGACAAAGCCACCGCGGAAAACAGCTGGGGCTATGACTGGCTGCCGAAGTGGGATAAGAGCTACGACGTTCTGCAGTACTTCGAGATGATGAATCAGGGCAAAGTGAATGGCTATATTTGCCAGGGCTTTAACCCGGTCGCCTCGTTCCCGAATAAAAACAAGGTCGTCGCTTCCCTGTCGAAGCTGAAGTTCCTCGTGACTATCGACCCGCTCAATACCGAAACGTCCACCTTCTGGCAAAACCATGGTGAGTCGAACGATGTCGATCCGGCGAAAATCCAGACCGAAGTGTTCCGTCTGCCCTCCACCTGCTTCGCCGAAGAGAATGGGTCTATCGTCAACTCCGGCCGCTGGCTGCAGTGGCACTGGAAAGGCGCGGACGCCCCGGGGATCGCCGTCACCGATGGTGAAATTCTCGCCGGTATCTTCACTCGCCTGCGTAAGATGTATGCCGAAGAGGGTGGCCCGGCGCCGGAGCCGGTGCTCAACATGACGTGGAACTACTCCACGCCACACGAGCCGGCATCGGAAGAAGTGGCGATGGAAAGCAACGGTAAAGCGCTGGCGGATATCACCGACCCGGCAACCGGCGCGGTGATCGTCAAGAAAGGCCAACAGCTGAGCTCCTTTGCGCAGCTGCGAGATGATGGCACCACCTCCAGCGGCTGCTGGATCTTCGCCGGGAGCTGGACGCCGGAAGGTAACCAGATGGCGCGCCGCGATAACGCCGATCCATCCGGTCTCGGCAATACCCTGGGCTGGGCCTGGGCCTGGCCGCTCAACCGCCGCATCCTGTATAACCGCGCCTCCGCGGACCCGCAGGGTAAACCGTGGGATCCGAAGCGTCAGTTGCTGAAATGGGACGGCGCCAAATGGGGCGGCGTGGATATTCCGGACTACAGCGCCGCCGCGCCTGGCAGCGACGTCGGTCCGTTTATCATGCAGCCGGAAGGGATGGGCCGTCTGTTCGCTATCGACAAGATGGCGGAAGGACCGTTCCCGGAACACTACGAGCCGTTTGAAACGCCGCTCGGAACCAACCCACTGCACCCGAACGTGGTCTCTAACCCGGCCGCTCGCGTCTTCAAAGGCGATCTCAAGCAGATGGGTAAGGCCGAGAAGTTCCCGTACGTCGGCACCACTTACCGTCTGACCGAGCACTTCCACTACTGGACCAAGCATGCGCTACTTAACGCCATCGCCCAGCCGGAACAGTTCGTGGAGATCGGGGAAAAACTGGCGAATAAGCTCGGCATCGGCCACGGCGATACCGTGAAAGTTTCCTCCAACCGCGGCTATATCAAAGCCAAGGCGGTGGTGACCAAACGTATTCGCACGCTGAAAGTTGACGGTAAGGATATCGATACCATCGGCATTCCTATTCACTGGGGCTATGAGGGCGTGGCGAAAAAAGGCTTTATTGCCAATACCCTGACGCCGTTCGTCGGTGATGCGAATACGCAGACGCCGGAGTTCAAAGCTTTCCTTGTGAACGTGGAAAAGGTGTAACGGAGACGACTTATGGCTTACCAATCGCAAGATATTATTCGTCGTTCCGCGACTAACGGTTTCACCCCCGCGCCTCAGGCGCGGGACCACCAGCAGGAGGTGGCGAAGCTTATCGACGTCACCACCTGTATCGGCTGCAAAGCCTGTCAGGTGGCCTGCTCCGAATGGAACGATATTCGTGATGAAGTCGGTCACAATGTCGGGGTGTATGACAACCCGGCGGACCTGACCGCCAAGTCATGGACGGTCATGCGCTTCTCGGAGGTGGAACAAAACGACAAGCTGGAATGGCTCATCCGCAAGGATGGCTGCATGCACTGCGCGGACCCGGGCTGCCTGAAGGCCTGCCCGTCAGAAGGCGCGATCATTCAGTACGCCAACGGCATTGTCGACTTCCAGTCCGAGCAGTGCATCGGCTGCGGCTACTGTATCGCCGGCTGTCCGTTCGATGTACCGCGTCTGAACCCGGAAGACAACCGCGTCTACAAATGTACCCTGTGCGTAGACCGCGTGACCGTCGGCCAGGAGCCTGCCTGTGTGAAAACCTGCCCGACCGGCGCAATCCACTTTGGCTCCAAAGAGGATATGAAAACGCTGGCCGGCGAACGCGTGGCTGAGCTGAAAACCCGCGGTTATGACAATGCGGGCCTGTACGATCCGGCCGGCGTCGGTGGCACCCACGTCATGTACGTGCTGCACCATGCCGATAAGCCGAATCTGTACCACGGCCTGCCGGAAAACCCGGAGATCAGCCAGACCGTCAAGTTCTGGAAAGGCATCTGGAAACCGCTGGCGGCCGTCGGCTTCGCCGCGACCTTCGCAGCCAGTATCTTCCACTACGTCGGCGTCGGTCCGAACCGCGCGGAAGAGGAAGAGGACAATCTGCATGAAGAGAAAGACGAGGTGCGCAAATGAAAAGACGTGACACCATCGTGCGCTACACGGCGCCGGAACGCATCAACCACTGGGTCACCGCCTTCTGCTTCGTCCTGGCGGCGGTGAGCGGGTTAGGCTTTTTCTTCCCGTCCTTTAACTGGCTGATGCATATCCTCGGCACGCCGCAGCTGGCGCGAATTCTCCACCCGTTCGTCGGGGTGGTGATGTTCGCGTCGTTTATCATCATGTTTTTCCGTTACTGGCATCACAACCTAATCAATCGGGATGATATCTTTTGGGCGAAGAATATTCGTAAGATCGTCGTCAACGAGGAGGTGGGCGATACCGGGCGCTATAACTTCGGCCAGAAATGCGTATTCTGGGCGGCGATTATCTTCCTGGTACTGCTGCTGGTGAGCGGTGTGATCATCTGGCGTCCGTATTTTGCGCCGGCTTTCTCAATCCCGGTGATCCGATTTGCGCTGATGCTGCATTCATTTGCCGCAGTGGCGTTAATTGTGGTTATCATGGTGCATATCTACGCCGCCCTCTGGGTGAAAGGCACCATTACCGCGATGGTGGAAGGCTGGGTTACCAAAACGTGGGCGAAGAAACATCACCCACGCTGGTACCGAGAGGTCCGCCAGAAACAGGAAAAGTCATCTGAATGAGTATTCGCATAATCCCGCAAGACGAGCTGGGTTCGAGCGAGAAACGCACGGCGGAAGTAATTCCGCCGTTACTGTTCCCCAGGCTGAAAAATCTGTATAACCGCCGCGCTGAACGCTTGCGCGAGCTGGCCGCTAATAACCCGCTAGGCGATTACCTGCGCTTTGCCGCGCTGATTGCCCATGCCCAGGAAGTAGTGCTGTACGACCATCCGCTGCAGATGGATCTCACCGCCCGCATTAAAGCGGCCAGCGAACAGGGCAAGCCGCCGCTGGATATCCACGTCCTGCCGCGCGACAAGCACTGGCACAAGCTGTTGCACTCGCTGATTGCCGAGCTGAAGCCGGAAATGAGCGGCCCGGCGCTGGCGGTCATTGAGAATCTGGAAAAAGCCTCTGAGCAGGAGCTGGAGCAGATGGCCAGCGCGCTGTTTGTTTCCGATTTCGCCTCCGTCAGTAGCGACAAAGCGCCGTTTATCTGGGCTGCGCTGTCGCTCTACTGGGCGCAGATGGCCAGTCTGATCCCAGGAAAAGCGCGCGCCGAATACGGCGAACAGCGCCAGTTCTGCCCGGTGTGCGGCTCGATGCCGGTCTCCAGCATCGTGCAAATCGGCACCACTCAGGGGCTGCGCTATCTGCACTGCAACCTGTGCGAAACTGAGTGGCACGTAGTACGCGTCAAGTGCAGCAACTGCGAGCAGAGCCGCGACCTGCACTACTGGTCGCTGGACAACGAGCAGGCGGCGGTGAAAGCCGAAAGCTGCGGCGACTGCGGAACCTACCTGAAGATTATGTATCAGGAGAAGGATCCGAAAGTCGAAGCCGTCGCCGACGATTTGGCCTCCCTGGTGCTCGACGCCCGCATGGAACAGGAGGGCTTCGCCAGAAGCTCAATTAACCCGTTCATGTTCCCCGGCGAAGGGGAGTAAGTTCTGCAGTATGATTTCGGGCGGCTCTTGTCGCCCGTTTTCCTTCTTGTGACACGAACGTGCGCAGGGATTATTCACACGCGTCACTGACCGTTATCAGAGGCCAACCTTTGGCTGGAGATATTCGTTTCAGACGAGTTTATCGCTCACTTGTCGTCCTCCTGCCACTCGAATTATTCAGGGTGGATTTCGTACGGCGTGGCTACGCCAGGAATACCGGCAAAATCCTTCGTATTCCGCGTAATTAGTTCCAGACGATGGAGTTGCGCCGTCGCCAGAATGATGGCATCCGGCAGCTTAAGCTTATACTCCTGCCGCAGCGCAACGCTTCGCTCTGCAATATCCTGTGAGATGTTAATGATATTAAAGGTGCTCAGCGCCATTCGCGTGCGCTGCTCCTGGTGATATTTTTTAGCGCCAACCATCACCTCCATCCAGGTAATCAGACTGATCGCATTCTGCGGTGGCCAGGCCTCCAGCGCCTGTTTGGCTTCGCGACGCCCGCTAAATAAATCAATAAGAATATTGGTATCAAAAAGCGCAGATCCGGAGGTCATTACCACTCCTTGCGTAGCTGACGTTGATATTCCATGCCGTCTTCTTCGCAGTCTTGCCACAGACCCAGCGCACTGGAGATGGTATCTTTAGCTCGATCTTGTTTCTCCAGATATTGTTCAACCGCTTCACGTAACAGTTCCGCTCGCGGAATGTTACGCTGCACTTTGAGGTCATCGAGACGTTGAATGACATCGTCTGATAAATCGAGAAGAATTCTGCCCATATCCCTTTCAGCCATCATGCTCATATATACCTCAAGTATATCACCAGTGATGAAGTTATGAGCAATCTAGAGCTTTTGGAATCGGAAACAAACAGGATTTTGTCAGGTAAACTCTTTTTTGCGAGCCGCTTTCCATAATGCACAGGCGACCTCAACAGGCCTGTCTTTTCGCCATAATCCAGGCTATAACACTGGATATTAAAACAGTATAAGGAACTTCATATGGCGCTGGAAAAAGGGATTGCTTCGCTGGTTGAGGCATTTATTGCGGCAGGTCGTCCTTCATCACGCGATCAGCATATTGATGATCGGAGGGCCGGCTATATCGCCAGTGCGGTACTCGCCGGGGAGACGGAAACGCGAGTGCGGGTGGAGGATATCACCCTGGAGGGTATGCACTTCCGCGTCGTTTCACCGCCCACTGCCGACGGCCTGCTACCCACGCTTATCTACTACCACGGCGGCTGTTTTGTCAGCGGCGGCTTTGCCACCCATGACAATCAATTGCGCCAGCTTGCCTGGTTCAGTGGGTGCCGGGTGATCGCCGTGCAGTATCGTCTGGCCCCGGAGTACCCTTTTCCGGCGGCGCACGATGATGCAGAACGAGGTGCCACGATTATTCACCAGCACGCAAAACAGCTTGGCGTTGACGCATCACGTATCACCCTGGCTGGCGACAGTGCCGGCGGGCACCTCGCTCTGGTCACGGCCCTGCGCCTGAAAGCGAAAGCGGCGTGGCAACCCGCGCAACTGATCCTGATTTATCCGATGCTTGACCCCACCGCCAGCATGGCGAGCTACCTCAGCAATGGCGATGACTATGTGATTACCCGGGACACGCTACTGAGCGGCTACGAAATGTACCTCGCCTCGACGCCGGCAAACCATCCGGATGCCTGTCCGCTCTGGCGCGAAGATTTTAACGGGCTGCCACCGGTACACATTCTGACGGCGGAGTTCGATCCTTTACGTGATGAGGGCGAAGTGCTGTACCGAAGGCTGACGGAGCAAGGGGTGGAGAGTTCCTGTCAGCGCTATCTGGGGGTGATCCACGGCTTCTTTCAGCTGGGAGGCGTCAGCAACGCCGCGCGTGATGCCATGCGGGATATCGCCTGGCGTGTGGCATCGCCAGGACGATAACGGCCAGAGGGCGCTTACTCTTCCTCGTTGCCGCCCTCTTCGTACGAGCCAAAGGGCTTCGCCGGCAGCACGATGTAGATCCCCTCGAAAACGGCGCCCTGTTTATCGTCGCCAAAAAGCTCCACCTGCATTTGCACGCGGGCTTTACGCCCGCGCGCCAGTCGGTCGAGATCGCCGCTCAGAGAACCGAGGTCGGCGATGGCGCTGGGGCGGCCGCTAATGGGCTGGCTGTAGCGGATATGCGCATCCGCCAGAATAATGGTGCCTCCCAGGTGCCGCTCGCGCAGCATCAGCCAGATAAGCCCCCATCCGGTTAAGGTAGCGAGCGAAAACAGGCTGCCGGCGAACAGCGTATGGTGCGGATTCTGGTTCCCCGCCTCCGGCATGGTGGTAATAAATTTCTGCCCGGTGTACTGCTGAATACGTACGCCCATTTTTTCACTCAGCGGAATATGCTGATACCACGCCTGCTGGAGCTGTGCGCACCAGTCGCCGCGGTGCAAAATATCGTCCAGCGACGCGACCGGTTTGATCATCAGAAAATGACGGATCGGCGTGGTGGTCGGGGTGGTGATCTCACCCTGATTGACAAATCCGAGCTTGGCGAAAAATTCCACCGCATCTTCGCGCGCGCTGCAGGTAACCCGCTTAACCCCTTCCTGACGCGCGACGGACTCCAGGGTCATCGCCATCAGCGTACCCAGCCCTTTATCCTGCACCGAGGGATGCACAGCCATAAAGCGGATGGAGGCTTCATTCTCCGCATTGATATATAGCCGGCCGACGGCAACCAGGTTGCCCTCTTCATCCACTACCATCTGATGATGCGCCATCGCATCCCAGGCGTCACGTTCCGATCCCTTAGGCTGATGCAGCGGCTTACGCAGCATCTCCCAGCGGAACTGGTAGTAGCTCTCTAACTCTTCTGCTGTTTGCGGTACACGAAGGTGATACATAGTCGTACTCTCTTTTGTTACCCGCAGCCTGCCCGGAAGCTGGGTCATACCTGCAACCAAAAGGTCACGGGACCATCATTGACCAAAGAAACCTGCATATCCGCAGCGAATCTTCCGGTCTGGGTGTGCATTTCCTGCTGGCGACAGCGGGCGACGAAATACTCATACAGCGCCTCAGCGCGGTCAGGGGCAGCGCCTTTCGAGAAGCTCGGTCGCATCCCCCGCTCGGTATCGGCCGCCAGCGTAAATTGCGAAACCACCAGCACGCTGCCGCCCGCCTGCTGGACATTCAGGTTCATTTTCCCTTCCGCATCGCTGAAGATGCGGTAGCCCAGCACGCGTTCACAAAGGCGATTCGCCTTTTGTTCATCATCGTCTTTCTCGACGCCCAGCAGCACCAGAAGCCCCGGGCCAATTTCGCCCGTCACCTCGTCCGCCACGGTAACGCTTGCACGGGATACGCGTTGAATTAATGCAATCATGGTTGTTCTGTTTCTTCTGTTTTAAGTTTGCGGTATTCACCGAGAGTGACAGTAATTTCAGCGCCAAGCAAGACGATACACCAGGTCCAGTACACCCAGACGAACAAAATCGGCACCACCGAAATCACGCCATAAATTAGCTGATAGGACGGAAAGGTGGTGATATAGAGGGCAAACGCCTTTTTACCTGCCTCAAACAGCAGCGCCGCCACCAGCGCCCCGATCACCGCGTCGCGGTTACGTACCTGGGTAGTCGGTACAATACTATAGAGCAGCCAGAACGCTGCCCAGGAGAGGATCAGCGGAAATAGGCGGAGCAGATTATCAATTACGCCGTCCAGGTCGCTTGCCCAGCGCAGCGACAGCAGATAGGAACTGATCGCCAGGCTGGCGCCCGCCAGCAGCGGGCCGAGGGTCAGGATCATCCAGTAAACGGCAAAGGAATAAACTTTGGGGCGGCTGCGCGTGCTGCGCCAGATGGTGTTTAGCGCGCTGTCGATCGAGTACATCAGCAGCAGCGAGGTGACGATCAGGCCAAAGGCGCCTACGGCGGTCATGCGGCTGGAGTTGGCCACGAACTGCTCGATATATCCCTGGATTACATCCCCGGTCGCCGGAATAAAATTGGCGAAGATAAAATGACGGATCTGCACGCTGACTTCGGAGAACATAGGAAAGGCCGCAAACAGCGCGAACACGACGGCAATCAGCGGCACCAGGGACAGTAATGACACATAGGCGAGGTTCCCCGCCAGGGTGGTCATATGGTCTTCATCAATGCGCCGCCACAGCAGCTTTAGCCACGCCAGCAGCGGCCGGGTATGGTGGAGTAATTTTTGATGAACGGTTTTTAGCATAGCTGTTTCGCGAAATAGTCAGGGATGGTCTCCTTACCAGTCACCAGGATACTGGTGATCCCCAACCGGTTGGCCCCTGCTATATTATCGACGTTATCATCAAAAAAGACCGTATCTGCGGCGGAAAACCCCTCTTCTTCCAGTACTCGCAGATAAATTTGCGCTTCAGGCTTACGCAATCCCATCTCCTGCGACAGATAAATGCGATCGGCGGCCGCGCGCACTTCCGGGTATTCATCGGGCCAGAACGTGGTGTGCAGACGATTGGTATTGGAGAGCACCACCACCCGATGCCCCTGGGCACGAAGTTTATGCATGATGGTAATCACCTCCGGGCGCAGCGCGACAAACACCGCCTGCCAGCCGTGAGCAAACTGTTCATAGCTGAGGGGCATATTCATTTCATGGCACATGGCGGCGGCAAAGTCTTCATCGCTGAGCTCGCCGCGCTCATGCTGATGGAAAGCCTCACCCATGGTGAAATGCTGCTTCAGCGTCGCCAGCGGGATGCGGGTTAAATCGCTCCAGGCTCCCAATACCCGGTTGAAGTCAATGTCGACAATCACATTACCTAAATCAAAGATATAGAGCATTTTTGTCTCCTTCCGCGCCGTGGAAAATTAACTTTAGCGGGAAAGGCTGGATTTGACTATTGGCGTGTGATGCAGGAATGAAAAAAAGAAACCCCGCCGGAGAGGCGGGGTTTAGCGAACAACAAGAAGAAAAAATTACTCTTCTTTTGCACCGCGCATCGCGCGTTTACGGTCGTTCTCGGTCAGGTGACGTTTACGGATACGGATAGAGGTCGGAGTAACTTCTACCAGTTCGTCGTCATCGATGAACTCCAGAGCCTGCTCCAGGGTCATCTTAACCGGCGGAACCAGAACCGTTGCTTCGTCAGTACCAGACGCACGCATGTTGGTCAGTTTCTTACCGGTCAGGCAGTTTACCGTCAGGTCGTTGGAACGGCTGTGAATACCGATGATCTGGCCTTCGTAAACTTCAGCGCCGTGGCCGAGGAACAGCTTACCGCGATCCTGCAGACCGAACAGCGCGAACGCTACCGCTTTACCCTGACCGTTGGAGATCAGTACGCCGTTGTTACGCTGGCCCACTTCGCCCGGACGAACGTCGTCGTAGTGGCTGAAGGTGGAGTACAGCAGACCGGTACCGGAGGTCATGGTCATGAACTCTGAACGGAAGCCGATCAGACCGCGGCTTGGGATCACGTAGTCGAGACGTACGCGGCCTTTACCGTCCGGATTCATGTTTTTCAGGTCGCCTTTACGCTCGCCCAGCGCCTGCATGACAGAACCCTGGTGCTGCTCTTCGACGTCCAGCGTCACGTTCTCGAACGGCTCTTGTTTACGGCCGTCGATTTCGCGGAAGATAACTTTCGGACGGGAAACCGCCATCTCGAAACCTTCACGACGCATGTTTTCAATCAGAACGGACAGGTGCAGTTCACCACGGCCGGAAACGCGGAACGCATCAGCGTCTTCGGTTTCTTCAACGCGCAGCGCCACGTTGTGCACCAGCTCTTTATTCAGACGGTCCAGGATCTGGCGAGAGGTAACGAACTTACCTTCTTTACCGCAGAACGGAGAGGTGTTGACGTTGAAGAACATGGAAACGGTCGGCTCATCAACGGACAGGGCCGGCAGCGCTTCGACATTCTGCGGGTCGCAGATGGTGTCGGAGATGTTCAGCTCGCCCAGACCGGTGATCGCGATGATGTCGCCAGCTTCAGCTACGTCGCTCTCAATTCGCTCCAGACCCAAGTGAGTCAGTACCTTACCGACTTTACCGTTACGGGTTTTGCCTTCGCTATCGATGATAGTGACCTGCTGGTTCGGCTTCACTTTACCGCGCTTGATGCGGCCGATGCCGATAACACCAACGTAGTTGTTGTAGTCCAGCTGGGAGATCTGCATCTGCAGCGGACCGTCAAGATCAACGTCCGGCGCCGGCACGCGATCGACAATCGCCTGGTACAGCGGGGTCATGTCGTCAGCCATGTCTTCGTGATCCAGACCCGCGATACCGTTCAGCGCGGACGCGTAAACGATCGGGAAGTCCAGCTGTTCGTCGGTCGCATCGAGGTTAACGAACAGGTCGAACACCTGATCGACAACCCAGTCCGGACGCGCGCCCGGGCGGTCAACTTTGTTGATGACCACGATCGGCTTCAGACCGTGGGCAAAAGCTTTTTTGGTCACGAAGCGCGTTTGCGGCATCGGGCCATCAAAGGCATCTACCACCAGCAGCACAGAGTCAACCATGGACATAACACGCTCAACTTCACCTCCGAAGTCGGCGTGCCCTGGGGTATCAACGATGTTGATACGGTAATCATTCCATTTGATTGCGGTGTTTTTCGCGAGGATGGTAATCCCACGCTCTTTCTCCAAATCGTTGGAGTCCATCACACGTTCTTGTGCTTCAGTACGTGCGTCGAACGTACCGGATTGCTGTAGCAGCTTGTCAACCAGGGTAGTTTTACCATGGTCAACGTGCGCGATGATGGCGATATTACGCAGATTTTCGATCACAACTTTGCCTCAGGCATTAGAAATAGCGCGTTATTGTACACGTATTAAGCGAAGGACTGAACAGGATCACAAACATCCTCCGCAAACAAGTATTGCAGAGTTTCTTTGTGACCGCTTTCACGGAGCGATAAAAGGGCACCGTAACAAAAATTGCACCAAAATGGTGCTCAATGTTCACACTGAAGCACTATTTTGGTGCATTATCTCCATCATGGTGCAGTCCTTTTGCACTATGGTGCGCATGATACAGCGTTTTATGGGGCATTTAAAAGTTGGCACAGATTTCGCTTTATATTTTTTAAGGCAACAACGCCACTTTTAAGCAGTATGAAGTTTTCGTTACCACGACGACAATGACCAATCCGGGAGAGTTTAAGTATGTCCGCTGAACACGTTTTGACGATGCTGAACGAGCACGAAGTGAAGTTTGTCGATCTGCGCTTCACCGATACCAAAGGTAAAGAACAGCACGTCACGATTCCGTCTCATCAGGTAAATGCCGAATTCTTCGAAGAAGGCAAAATGTTTGATGGCTCCTCGATTGGTGGCTGGAAAGGTATCAACGAATCTGACATGGTCCTGATGCCGGACGCGTCCACCGCGGTCATTGACCCGTTCTACGAAGAACCGACCCTGATCATCCGCTGCGATATCCTCGAGCCAGGCACCCTGCAGGGCTATGACCGTGACCCGCGCTCCATCGCGAAACGCGCTGAAGAGTACCTGCGCGCCACCGGCATCGCTGATACCGTCCTGTTCGGGCCAGAACCAGAATTCTTCCTGTTCGACGACATCCGCTTTGGTGCCTCTATCTCCGGCTCCCATGTCGCGATCGATGACATTGAAGGTGCGTGGAACTCCTCTACCAAATACGAAGGCGGTAACAAAGGTCACCGTCCGGGCGTGAAAGGGGGTTACTTCCCGGTTCCGCCAGTAGACTCTTCTCAGGACATCCGTTCCACCATGTGTATGATCATGGAAGAGATGGGTCTGGTTGTTGAAGCCCATCACCATGAAGTAGCAACCGCAGGTCAGAACGAAGTGGCAACCCGCTTCAATACCATGACCAAAAAAGCGGATGAAATTCAGATTTACAAATACGTTGTTCACAACGTCGCTCACCGCTTTGGTAAAACCGCGACCTTTATGCCGAAACCGATGTTCGGCGACAACGGCTCCGGCATGCACTGCCATATGTCTCTGGCGAAAAACGGGACCAACCTGTTCTCCGGCGACAAATACGCCGGTCTGTCTGAGCAGGCGCTGTTCTACATCGGCGGCGTAATCAAACACGCTAAAGCCATCAACGCCCTGGCGAACCCGACCACCAACTCCTACAAGCGTCTGGTCCCGGGTTACGAAGCGCCGGTTATGCTGGCTTACTCTGCCCGTAACCGCTCTGCCTCTATCCGTATTCCGGTGGTGACCTCTCCGAAAGCGCGTCGTATCGAAGTGCGCTTCCCGGACCCGGCTGCCAACCCGTACCTGTGCTTTGCGGCGCTGCTGATGGCTGGCCTTGATGGTATCAAGAACAAAATCCATCCGGGCGAAGCAATGGATAAAAACCTGTATGACCTGCCGCCGGAAGAAGCGAAAGAGATCCCGCAGGTTGCCGGTTCTCTGGAAGAAGCCCTGCAGGCCCTGGATGCTGACCGCGAGTTCCTGACCGCTGGCGGCGTGTTCACCAATGACGCTATCGATGCCTACATCGCCCTGCGTATGGAAGAGAACGACCGCGTACGCATGACTCCGCATCCGGTTGAGTTCGAACTGTACTACAGCGTCTAATTTTGCTGTAAATCCAGGGTATGTCGTGTTGTGGCGCGAGATGCCCGGGATATTTTGTTGCCGTGGAAACTTTCAGCCCATCTCAGGATGGGCTTTTTTCTCCACCAACACGCTGATCTCGCGAGCTTTTTACCGATAAAAAGCTATACTGCACTAAATTGGTGCATTCATTTTCAGGAGACTGTCGAATGGCAACAGGCACACTGCCCGATGCTGGGCAGATCCTTAACTCCCTTATCAACAGTATTTTACTGGTCGATGATGACCTGGCGGTGCACTTTGCCAACCCTGCGGCGCAGCAGCTGCTGGCGCAGAGCTCGCGCAAGCTGTTTGGCACCCCATTACCTGAGCTGTTGAGCTATTTTTCGTTGAATATCGGGCTGATGCAGGAGAGCCTGCAGGCGGGCCAGGGATTTACCGATAACGAAGTGACGCTGGTTATCGATGGCCGTTCGCACATCCTGTCGTTGACCGCCCAGCGGCTGCCGGAAGGCTTTATTCTGCTGGAAATGGCGCCGATGGATAATCAGCGCCGCCTGAGCCAGGAGCAGCTGCAGCATGCGCAGCAGGTCGCCGCTCGCGACCTCGTCCGCGGCCTGGCGCATGAGATAAAAAACCCGTTAGGCGGCCTGCGCGGCGCGGCCCAGCTGCTCAGCAAAGCGCTGCCCGACCCGGCGCTAACGGAATATACCAAAGTGATCATTGAGCAGGCCGACCGGCTAAGAAATCTGGTCGACCGCCTGCTCGGACCACAGCATCCGGGCATGCACGTTACCGAAAGCATCCACAAAGTCGCCGAACGGGTAGTTAAACTGGTTTCCATGGAGTTGCCGGACAACGTGAAGTTGATCCGCGATTACGACCCCAGCCTACCAGAGCTACCCCACGACCCGGATCAAATTGAACAGGTGTTGCTGAACATCGTCCGTAATGCGCTGCAGGCTCTGGGGCCGGAAGGGGGCGAAATTATTCTTCGCACCCGCACCGCTTTCCAGCTGACGCTGCACGGGGTGCGTTATCGCCTCGCCGCCCGCATCGACGTTGAAGATAATGGCCCGGGTATTCCGCCCCATCTCCAGGATACGCTGTTCTATCCGATGGTCAGCGGCCGCGAAGGCGGTACCGGCCTGGGCTTATCTATCGCCCGTAGCCTTATCGATCAGCACTCCGGCAAAATTGAATTCACCAGCTGGCCGGGTCATACCGAATTTTCGGTATACCTGCCTATTCGGAAGTAGAGGTGTTTATGCAACGAGGGATAGCCTGGATCGTTGATGACGATAGCTCCATCCGCTGGGTGCTTGAACGCGCGCTCACCGGAGCCGGCTTGAGCTGCACAACGTTCGAAAGCGGCAATGAGGTGCTAGATGCCCTTACCACCAAAACCCCGGATGTACTGCTGTCAGATATCCGTATGCCCGGAATGGATGGTTTGGCGCTGCTCAAACAGATTAAGCAGCGCCATCCAATGCTTCCGGTCATCATAATGACCGCGCATTCCGATCTGGACGCCGCGGTCAGCGCTTATCAGCAGGGCGCTTTTGATTATTTGCCCAAACCTTTTGATATCGATGAAGCCGTCGCCCTCGTCGACCGGGCGATAAGCCACTATCAAGAGCAGCAGCAGCCGCGAAATGCGCCGATAAGTAGCCCAACTGCCGACATCATCGGCGAAGCGCCAGCTATGCAGGATGTCTTTCGCATTATTGGCCGCCTGTCGCGCTCATCCATCAGCGTGCTGATCAATGGCGAATCCGGTACCGGTAAAGAGCTTGTCGCACATGCCCTGCATCGCCATAGTCCACGCTCAAAAGCGCCGTTTATCGCGCTGAATATGGCGGCGATCCCCAAGGACCTGATTGAGTCCGAGCTGTTCGGCCATGAAAAAGGAGCCTTTACCGGCGCAAATACCGTCCGTCAGGGTCGCTTTGAACAGGCTGACGGCGGTACGCTGTTCCTGGATGAAATTGGCGATATGCCGCTTGATGTCCAGACTCGTCTGCTGCGCGTGCTGGCGGATGGTCAGTTTTATCGCGTGGGCGGTTACGCGCCGGTCAAGGTCGATGTGCGGATCATCGCCGCTACCCACCAGAACCTGGAACAGCGCGTGCAGGAGGGGAAATTTCGTGAAGATTTGTTCCACCGCCTGAACGTCATCCGGGTGCATTTACCGCCGCTGCGCGAGCGCCGGGAAGATATTCCACGCCTGGCCCGCCATTTTCTGCAGATAGCCGCCCGCGAGCTCGGCGTTGAAGCCAAACAGCTGCATCCGGAAACGGAGACAGCGCTGACCCGCCTGGCGTGGCCAGGCAACGTCCGTCAGCTGGAAAACACCTGTCGCTGGCTCACCGTCATGGCCGCCGGCCAGGAGGTGCTGACTCAGGATCTGCCGAGCGAACTGTTTGAGACCACGATTCCTGATAGCCCAACGCAGATGCAGCCTGACAGCTGGGCTACGCTGCTGGGTCAGTGGGCCGATCGGGCGTTGCGATCCGGTCATCAAAACCTGCTCTCAGAAGCGCAACCCGAAATGGAGCGCACGCTGCTAACGACCGCCCTGCGCCATACTCAGGGGCACAAACAGGAGGCTGCGCGCCTGCTGGGATGGGGACGTAATACCCTGACGCGTAAGCTAAAAGAGTTGGGTATGGAGTAGGGTTCAACAGCATGATGAAAAATAGCCGATCGGCGCAAAGTGCTGCTATTTTGTACTTTACTGTTCCGATGAGTTGAGTATGATCGTGCCCGGCATTAGGGGAGAGCATCATGTTTGAATCACTGGTGAGTATGATATCGAGCGGCGCCGCTGCGAGTCACACGCCACAAACGGCAGTCGCTGCCGTGCTGTGCGCTGCGCTGGTCGGGCTGTTCAGCTAATTGTTCCCCCTCTCCTGCGGGAGAGGGGGAAAATATTAAATAACCCGTGAGAACTGCTGCATTCGGGCCTTTTGCCGTAGGTAGGCATCAAAGCACATACAGATGTTGCGGATCAGCAGGCGGCCTTTCGCCGTCACCTGAATGACCTTATCATCCACAGCCACCAGCCCGTCATGCGCCAGCGGCGCCAGCAGCTTCAGATCCTCGGCGAAATAAGACGCAAAATCCACGTCCCACTGCGCCTCGACCGCCGCGATATCCAGCTGGAAGTTACAGATCAACGCTTTAATCACGTCGCGACGCAGACAGTCATCGCGAGTTAACGCGATCCCGCGCCACAGGGCGTTCCCTTGCTCTGCTACCTGCTGGTAGTACTGCTTGAGCTCTTTTTGGTTCTGGGCGTAGCTGTCGCCAATCATGCTGATCGCCGAAACGCCCATCCCCAGCAGATCGGTATCGCCCTGAGTGGTGTAGCCCTGGAAATTACGATGCAGTACGCCGTGACGTTGCGCGACCGCTAATTCATCATCGGGACGGGCGAAATGGTCCATGCCGATAAACTGATAGCCTGCCGTCGTCAGCGAGCCGATGGTTTCCTGCAGGATCTCCAGCTTCTGCTCAGCGGAGGGCAGATCGGCATCTTTAATCTTCCGCTGAGCGGCAAAGAGCGTGGGCAGATGCGCATAGTTAAACACGCTCAGGCGGTCAGGATTGAGCTCGGCGACCTTTTGCAGGGTAAAGGCGAAGCTCTCCGGCGTTTGCTTCGGCAGGCCATAAATGAGGTCGATATTGGTCGAGGTAAAACCAATCTCCCGCGCATGGTTGAGCAAATCAAAGATGAACGCTTCGTCCTGCTCACGGTTAACCAGACGCTGAACCTCTTTATTGAAGTCCTGTACGCCCATACTCAGGCGGTTGAAACCCTCAGCGCGTAAATGATCGAGGACATCCAGCTCGATTTCACGCGGATCGACCTCAATGGAGATCTCGGCTTCCGCGCTGAAATGGAAATAGCTGCGCAACAGATCCATCAGGCGACTGATTTGCGCCTTATTGAGATAAGTTGGCGTGCCGCCCCCCCAGTGCAGTTGCTTCACCTGGCGAGTGGCAAACAGCGGCGCGCGGTGGATGATCTCCTGTTCAAGGACATCGAGATATTGATCGGCCTTATGCTGCTGGCGGGTGACTATCTTATTGCAGCCGCAGAAATAACACAGCTTATGGCAAAACGGGATATGCACGTACAGCGACAGGGGACGCTGTGGGTAACGGGCCACAGCGGCATCGAATTCCGCCGCGCCAAATTGCGGTGAAAACTCCAGCGCGGTGGGATACGAGGTATAGCGCGGCCCGGAATAGTTATATTTCTGGATCAGGGCCAGATCCCAGTCGATTATCTGCTCAGACATGCTCACTCCTTCCGATGGTGCCGCCGACGGGTACGCCGTCCCGGCCCCACCGCACCGCGGGTCATGAGCCGGTTGCGCAGCCATTTCTGACGCCGCGACAACCGTCGTAGTTTAACGAATAACCACAGCAGATAACATATAACCAGAAGAGTTATAAGGAGTACCGGGAATCCGATGGGATGCAAATGTTAGTTTCCACCCTTCAGCAGACGCATCATATCTTCCTGACGCTCTTCCTCTTCTTCATCTTCATCATCGTAAGAGAGGCCGAGCTGCTGCATCAGCTCATCAATGCGATCCAGTTTGGCGTCCACCCAGCTCTGCTCTTCAGCATTCAGGGTGCCGCCCTCTTCCAGACGTTCCAGCAGCGCGTCCAGGCGCTCATCATTCTCCAGCAACTCCAGCTCAGCCTGCGGTGAAAGCATAGGTTTCTCGCTCTTTGGTTTATGCTGCTTGGGAGCTGGAACGCTGCTTTCGCTCACGCCCAGCGGGATCGGTTTTTTGCTACCCACGCGCGGATCTTGCGCCTGACGCTGTTTTTTACCCGCTGAAGCCGCATCGCCGCCGTTCGCGCGACTGCCTGCCGCGTGGCCACGATGTTTCTTCTGCCGTTTGCGATCGCGAGCTTCCTGATTTAACTCTTCACGCGACTTGCGGCCGGATTTGCCACGGGTGGCGGATGTCGGTTTTTTCATGATGTGTAATCTTCAGACAGTAGTATTCAGTATAGAATTGAGGCGGAATCTAGCAGAAAGCAAGCAAAGAAAAAAGGCGACAGATTACTCTGTCGCCTTTTTCCTCACTGACCACCCTTAACGGGCTCTTCTTTCCCTGTTCGCTAACGACTCACCCTGTCTTTCCCTTAGCGTCCAACGGTCCCTGTTTCTTCCTTTTCCCTGTAAAACGTCTCCAAGACGCGCGTCATCCTGACTATCCTGTGGTCTTCGCCTCCTGGCGCTTCCTGACTCCTCGTCCTGAGTCCTAATCCTTTCAGCATCCCCGCCGTTGTGTATTACTTTACCTTGTTGACAAAAATCGACAACCAGTCTGGCAGTTAAAAATCTATTTTCAGAATTCTCTATTTCTATAATTAATTAATTTTCAACACTTTAAATATGTTTTGTCTTATTTTCCTCAGGTATGTCCTATACAAAGAATAGTCAATGTCTCACAAACTATATGGTTTTTACTTACATGAACGGCGTGCGGTAAAAACAGCCTTTTTCTGCTGTTCAGGTATAATCCCTGCCATAGCCTGTTTTAACGGAGACGACCGTCTTGACCAACTGGAATTATCAACTGACGCACTTTGTCACTAGCGCGCCAGATATCCGCCATCTTCCTGCCGATACCGGTATTGAAGTGGCGTTCGCCGGCCGCTCCAACGCGGGAAAATCCAGCGCGCTGAATACGCTGACTAATCAGAAGAACCTGGCGCGTACCTCCAAAACCCCGGGGCGTACGCAGCTGATTAACCTGTTCGAAGTCGCTGAGGGCAAGCGCCTTGTCGACCTGCCCGGCTATGGTTATGCGCAAGTACCCGAAGAGATGAAGATCAAGTGGCAGCGCGCGCTGGGGGAATACCTGGAAAAACGTCTGTGCCTGAAGGGTCTCGTGGTGCTGATGGACATACGTCATCCGCTTAAAGATCTCGATCAGCAGATGATCGAATGGGCGGTAGAGAGCGATATTCAGGTGCTGGTACTGCTCACCAAAGCCGATAAACTCGCCAGCGGCGCGCGTAAAGCGCAAGTGAATATGGTGCGTGAAGCGGTACTGGCCTTCAATGGCGATGTCCAGGTTGAACCCTTCTCTTCGCTGAAAAAATCTGGCGTCGATAAGCTGCGACAGAAGCTGGATAGCTGGTTTAACGAAATCCCGCCGCAAGAAGCCGTCGAAGACGCCGAGTAACCCCCGCTTTTTCCGGATAACGGCGCGTAGCGCCCTATCCGGACATTCATACTACGTTGTTTTAACAGCGTAAAACTTTTCTTTCGCGCAATAAAAAACGCCCCGGTCATAAATGACCGGGGCGGCTAAAATATTCAGCCAAATCCGATTACGTGAAGTAAAAGGTCTGAAAGATAGAACATCTTACCTCTGTACCCTACGCGAATAACTTTACTCTTCTTTCGCTCACGGATAAAGCATTTTTTGTAGTTTTTTTTCACTATTTACATAGCAAATTCAAATGATCCTCACAAAACTCTATAAGTTATGTTGCTTACTTACAGAAAATCGCGTTGCGCTTTGTATACTTAGTGCGCTTGATCCCAGTTTTCGCCGCTGCCCACTTCCACCAGCAACGGTACCGCCAGCGTAGTGCTATTCTCCATCAGTTCGTGGATCTTTTTCGATACGGCATCGAGCTCATCCTTATGCACTTCAAAGACCAGTTCATCGTGAACCTGCATGATCATCCGCACGCGAGGTTTCTCGCTCCGCAGCCATTCATCAACGGCAATCATCGCCCGCTTGATAATATCCGCAGCCGTCCCCTGCATCGGGGCGTTAATCGCCGCACGCTCCGCGCCGGCACGACGAGCGCCATTGCTGGACTTGATATCCGGCAAATAGAGTCGACGGCCATCCAGCGTTTCAACATACCCTTGCTCCTTCGCCTGTGCGCGGGTGCGCTCCATATACTCCAGGACGCCCGGATAACGCTCGAAATAAAGATCCATGTACTTCTGCGCTTCTTTACGCGGGATGTTCAGCTGGCGGGCCAGGCCAAAGGCGCTCATGCCGTAGATCAGACCGAAGTTGATGGCTTTCGCACTGCGCCGCTGTTCGCTGCTGACGCTGTCCAGCGGTAAGCCAAATACTTCAGCCGCCGTCGCCCGGTGAATATCCTTCCCTTCCGCGAAGGCGGTCAGCAGGCCTTTATCCCGCGACAGGTGCGCCATAATGCGCAGCTCGATTTGCGAGTAGTCCGCCGAGACAATGACGTAATCTTCCGGCGCGATAAACGCCTGGCGAATACGGCGCCCTTCTTCGTTACGCACCGGAATGTTTTGCAGGTTTGGATCGGTAGACGACAAACGGCCGGTGGCGGTGACCGCCTGATGATAGGAGGTATGCACGCGGCCCGTTTTGGGGTTAATCATCAGCGGCAGCTTATCGGTATAGGTAGACTTCAGCTTCGCCAGCCCACGATACTCCAGAATCACTTTCGGCAACGGATAATCGAGCGCCAGCTCTTCCAGCACCTCTTCAGAGGTGGACGGCGCACCGCCCGGCGTCTTCTTCAGCGGCTTGATACCCTGTTTTTCAAACAGGATCGTTTGCAGCTGTTTGGTGGAGGAGAGATTAAACGCTTCCCCGGCGATCTCATGTGCCCGCTGCTCCAGCTCAACCAGGCGCTGGGCAATTTCCTGCGAGTGCGCATGCAGCACGGCGGGGTCGATTTTAACGCCGTTGCGCTCAACGCGAGACAGCACCGGCACCAGCGGCATTTCAATGTGCTGGAAGATATTCAGCGGGCCTTCATGCTGCTGTAGCTTCGGCCACATCTTCAGATGCAGCTGGAGCGTAACGTCGGCATCTTCCGCCGCGTAGCGACCAGCCTCTTCCAGCGCAATCTGGTTAAAGGTGAGCTGATTCTTACCTTTACCAGCGATCTCTTCGAAGGTAATGGTTTTATGTTTCAGCCAGCGGTCGGAAAGACTGTCCATATCGTGGCGGCCCGCCACGCTGTCGAGAATGTAAGACTCGAGCATGGTATCGAACGCAATCCCGCGCAGCTCAATGTCGTAATTAGCCAAAATGCCGCGATCGTATTTGAGATTTTGCCCGACCTTGAGCACCTTCTCATCCTCCAGCAGCGGTTTAAGCAGCGCCAGCACGCGCTCGCGCGGGATCTGATCCGGCGCATCAAGGTAATCATGCGCTACCGGGACATAGGCGGCCACGCCCGGCTCAACAGCGAATGAAAGACCAACCATGTTGGCGGAGATGTTATCCAAGCTGTCGGTTTCCGTATCAAAGGCAAAGAGCGGCGCCTGCTTCAGCTTATCGATCCAGGTGAGCAGCGTAGCCTCATCAAGGATAGTGACATAATGCTCTGCTGAAAGTGCAGTAGCGGCTTCAACCTCTTCTTCCGCTTCTGCCGCTGCTGCAGGCACTGCAGGTTTCGCAGCCGGTTTGCCCCCCTTAGCCTGCAGCCATTTTCCGGCCTCAACGTCGGTGGTCCAGCGCTTAAATTCATACTGTCTGAACAGCGCCAGCAGATCGTCTGCCGCCGGCGGCTGCACCTCCAGCTCTTCGCAGGTGAGCTCCAGCTCGACGTCGGTTTTGATGGTCGCCAGCTGATAAGAGAGATAAGCCACGTCCTTGTTCTGCTCGAGCTTCGCCGCCATCGTTTTCGCGCCGCGGAAGCTCAGTTCAGCGATCTTCTCCGGTTCCGCATACAGCGTATCAAGGCCGCCGAGGCCTTGCAGCAGTGCCTGGGCGGTCTTTTCGCCCACGCCCGGCACGCCGGGAATGTTATCCGAGGAGTCGCCCATCAGCGCCAGGAAATCAATAATCAGCTCCGGCGGGACGCCGTACTTAGTAACCACCTCATCCGGTCCGAGGATAGTGTTGGTCATGGTATTGATCAGGGTGATGCCCGGCGTCACCAGCTGGGCCATGTCTTTATCGCCGGTGCTGATCAGGACTGGGCGACCTGCCCTTTCCGCTTCCCGCGCCAGGGTGCCAATCACATCGTCAGCTTCGACGCCCGGGACAGCCATCAGCGGCAGCCCCATCGCTTTCACCATCTTATGCAACGGCTCAATCTGCGCGCGCAGATCGTCCGGCATCGGCGGGCGGTGAGATTTGTAATGCTCGAACAATTCATCACGGAAGGTTTTCCCTTTCGCATCAAAGACCACGACGGCATGAGTCGGTTGATACTGCAGTATCAAACTGCGCAGCATATTCAGTACGCCGTACATAGCCCCGGTGGGCTCCCCTGCGCTGTTAGTCAGCGGCGGAAACGCATGATACGCCCGATAAAGATAGGAGGAGCCGTCAACGAGGATGAGAGGGTTTTCTGGGATCTGAACCATAATTTCCGTGCCTGTTTATCAGATTATGGATAAAGGATGCCACAGACGGGCATGAAATCCTGAATTTTTCCCGCAATTCGCGGAAAAGATTCAACGATCGTCGCGATCGCGCGACAACTTAGCTTGTGGATAACTTTGTGCATAGTTTTACAACGTCAGCTTATCCGCCCCTGAAAATAAATGAATAAATAGTATTATCTACTATTTATCAACCACTTAAAAACAAATCAACGATCCTGGCATTAATTTGATGACCTAATCTTCCATGTGGATAGAAGATCCTTGTTTTTTTCTGTTCTGGTAAGACCCGTCATTTGCCGCGTTTTCTGGTAAAATCAGCCTCTTGCGCAGCTTAAAGGCGCTCTTTGTCAGCCTAACTTTCTGAATAAACTAACTATGTCGAGATTACTCGCTGCGATAACACTTCCGCTGAGTATCGCCTTAACCATCTTAGTCACCATTATCTGCTCTGTACCGATCATCGTCGCCGGGCTGATTAAACTGCTGGTCCCCATTCCAGCGGTATGGCGCTCTATATCCGTTTTTTGCAATTTTATGATGTACTGCTGGTGCGAAGGGCTGGCGCTGCTGTTGCATCTCAATCCCTGGCTAAAATGGGACGTCCAGGGTCTGGAAGGCCTGAACAAAAAGAACTGGTATCTGCTGATCAGCAACCACCACAGCTGGGCAGACATCGTGGTGCTGTGCGTGCTGTTCCGCAAGCATATTCCGATGAATAAGTACTTCCTTAAACAACAGCTGGCGTGGGTACCCTTCATTGGCCTCGCCTGCTGGGCGCTGGATATGCCTTTTATGCGCCGCTACTCGCGCAGCTATCTTATTCGTCACCCGGAGCGCCGCGGTAAAGATGTCGAAACCACCCGCCGTTCGTGTGAAAAATTTCGCGCGCATCCGACGACTATCGTCAATTTTGTGGAAGGCTCGCGTTTTACCGAAGAAAAAAAGCGCGAAACGCGCTCTCCTTACCACAACCTGTTACCGCCGAAAGCCGCTGGTATCGCCATGGCGCTCAACGTACTCGGTTCGCAGTTCGATAAACTGCTGAACGTCACGCTGTGCTACCCGGATAATCATACAAGACCATTTTACGATATGTTAAGCGGCCGCCTGACGCGCATTGTGGTCCGTATCAATCTGGTCCCTATTGGCGAAGAGCTGCACGGCGATTACGTTAACGATAAGAACTTTAAGCGCAGCTTCCAGCGCTGGCTGAATGGCCTATGGGAAGAGAAAGACCGTCAGTTGACTGACATCATGAGGGACAAAGAACGGTAGCTATTGCAAAACAGATAAAGTAACGCCGGTCAGTGACCGGCGTTTTTTTTATTTCTTCTCTACCAGTTGCTTCACGGTATCCGCATACTGAGCGACGAAGACATCCATATTGCTGGTGTCCATCCCCTGCGGATTCAGCTGGTATTTACCATTAACATACATAGCCGGTACGCCCTGCAGCTGCAGATCGGCTGCCGCTTTCTCTTGCTGAGCGACCAGAGATTTCACCACGAAGCTATTCCATGCGGCATCGTAGTCTTCCCCTTTCACGCCAGCGTCGACAAACACTTTACGAATGTCAGCCACACTCTGCACAGTCTGGTTTTTCTGCACGGCTTCGAACATCGGCGCAGTAATTTTGTCTTCAACGCCCAGCGCGATGGCCACCGCCCATGCCTGCGTCAGATCCTTGCCCAGCGGACCCAGGAACTCAACGTGGTATTTGGTCATTTTAGTGCCTTCCGGCAGTTTCTGACGCACATTGTCAGAGACATGCAGCACTTCTTCAAACTGGTAGCAGTGCGGGCAGTAGAACGAAAAGAACTCGAGCACCTGCGGCTCGCCAGCAATCGGCTTATCAAGGGTGATGTACTGCTTGCCGTCGGTGATCTGGGCAGCGGATGCACTAAAAGCCAGAATCATACCAGCCAGCGCCAGCCAAACTTTTTTCATGATTTACTCTCTCCTGGATATATCACATTAATACATTGGCGTTAACTGAAGCGGGGGTTCCTGTAGAACCTTCACCTGCTCAAGAAAAGTCGACGTCTGCCCCCGCCAGTAATCCTCCCCGGTTAACCAGGGGAAATTGACCGGGAAAGCGGGATCGTCCCAGCGTCTGAGCAACCACGCCAGATAATAAACCAGTCGCATAGCGCGTAAAGGTTCAATCAGCGCGATTTCATCGCTGTTAAAGGGGCTGAATTCCTCATAGGCCTCGACAATAGTCTCCAGCTGCATACGCTGTTCAGCCTTATCGCCGTTGAGCAGCATCCACAGATCCTGAATCGCCGGGCCGGTACGCGCATCGTCTAAGTCGACAAACAGTGGTCCGTCGCGCCAGAGGATATTACCGGCATGGCAGTCACCGTGCAGGCGCAACGTGTTCCCGCGGCCGTGCCATTGCTCCATGACGGCAGCAATGAGTTTATCGGTCGCCTTCAGGAAATCGGCCTTCAGGCCAGAGGGGATCAGCGTCGCCTGCTCAAACACCTGACGCGGTTCCAGCAGGTACTCCTGCACGCCAATTTCCGGGCGGGCAGTAAAGCGCTGTTTGCAGCCCGTCTGGTGCAGGCGCCCCAGATAGCGGCCAACCCATTCCATCTGATCAAGGTTATCCGCTTCGAACTGACGACCGCCAAGGCTTGGGAAAACGGCAAAGTAGAATCCCTGATGCTGATGAAGCGTGCTGTCATTAAATAAGAGCGGCGCAGCAACGGGCACTTCATCTTCTACAAGCTGAAGCGCAAACTGGTGTTCTTCAAGGATCTGTTCTGCGGACCAGCGCTCAGGACGATAGAACTTTACCACATAGCGATGGCGCTCTTCGTCCTGGAACTGATAAACGCGGTTCTCATAGCTGTTTAGCGGGGTGAGACCGGAGTCCACCCGCATACCCAGATCGAATAACCCATCGATAATGGTATCCGGGCGAAGCGTCTGAAAAGTAAAAGCCTTATCGTGCATCCTGACATCCGATAATCGTACGAATAGTTCAGGATATCATCTCATTGCACTTTACGCGGTAGCGCTTACAACCTTTTACTCTTTTATTACCCCGCGGGCGCGCAGCAGCGCGGTTTTAAAGTCCTCTTCATAATCCTTCTGAATACCCGGGATGACAGCATCTTTGGAAGAGTCGCGCATCTTCAGGTGATAGATCAGAATATCGTCGGAAAGATCGCTCAGTTCGCCATCATAGCCGGCCTCTTTCGCCAGCTTCTGCAAAAATTGCATCAGGTTCAGTTCAGGCTCTTTTTGCCAGGCTGGCTGGAGGAGTTCAATTACTTCATTCAGACGTTTACATTTCATGGTCATGCTCCTTACTCTTGATAGGGACAAGTTAACAGGGTCAATCCCACAATGAAAGAGGCGATATTCATATGCAAAGCGAGGCGATAACCGGCGTCGTGCTGGCGGGCGGCAGGGCCACGCGGATGGGCGGCATTGATAAAGGATTACAGGCGCTAAATGGTCGCCCTCTCTGGCGACACGTCGCGGAAGCATTAGCCCCGCAGGTAGATGAGTTAGTCATTAGCGCCAATCGTCATCTTGAACAGTGGCGTGCCAGCGGATTTCCGGTCTTTCGAGACATACAGGAGGGTTATCAGGGACCGCTGGCCGGAATGCTTGCTGTGATGCAGCAGGTCGCGAGCCCATGGTTTGTTTTTTGCCCCTGCGACACGCCGTTCATTCCGTCCTTTTTGGTGGAGCGCTTTATCCAGCAGAGAGGGGACGCACCGGTCGTTTGGGCCCATGACGGCGAACGGGATCATCCTGCCGTTGCATTAGTTCATCGTCAAATCATTCCTGAACTGGAGGCTTATCTGGCACATGGAGAGCGCAGGGTGATGGTTTTTATGCGACAAATGGGTGGGCGCCCGGTGAATTTCAGCGATGTGAAAACTGCTTTCATTAATGTAAATACGCTCGAAGATTTGCAGCAGATGCAGGAGCCATCATGATCCCATTACTGGCGATCGCCGCATGGAGCGGTACCGGAAAAACAACATTATTAAAGCGTCTTATCCCTGAGCTTTGCGCTCTAGGATTACGCCCGGGACTGATAAAGCACACTCATCATGATATGGACGTGGATAAGCCGGGCAAAGATAGCTATGAACTGCGTAAGGCGGGCGCTGCGCAAACTATTGTCGCCAGCGAACAGCGGTGGGCATTGATGACCGAGACGCCAGAGAAGCCGGAATTAGATCTCACGTGGCTGGTCAGTCGAATGGATGCCAGCAAACTGGACCTGGTTTTAGTGGAGGGGTTCAAACATGAACCCGTGCCGAAGATCCTGCTTTTTCGGCAAAACAGCGGCCATCGTGTAGAAGAGCTGGTAATTGATGAGCATACCATCGCCGTGGCCAGCGATGTATCGATCGCGACCTCACTTCCGCTGCTGGATTTAAATGATGTACCACAGATCGCGACATTTATTGTGAGTTGGTTAGAGAGGCAATAGTCATTTATCGACGGTGATATAGGAGGGATTTTCCCGGAGGCGGTGCTGCGCACCTTGTCCGGCCACAGG
>NZ_KV792642.1:233568-239723 GCF_001808265.1 Klebsiella sp. HMSC16A12 | reverse complement strand
GGGCGGCAACGGCATCCTTCGCCGTTGCCGCCCGTTGATGAGATTAGTGTTTTTTCCGGTTGCGACGCATATCGATGGTTACCGCCGCAACGATAATGATGCCTTTAATAATATCCTGCACATAGGCATCGACGCCGACAAAGGTAAAACCGCTTTTGATCAGGCCAAGGATCATCGCGCCAATCAGGGTGCCGGTAATGCGCCCCACTCCGCCCATTAAGCTGCTGCCGCCGATCACCGCGGCGGCAATCGCGTCCAGCTCGTAGGACATCCCCATGCTCGACTGGCCGCTGCTGACGCGCGCCGCCAGCACCACCCCCGCCAGCCCGGAGAGCGCCCCGGCGATGGTGTAGACGATCACCAGATATTTATTCACATTGATGCCGGACACTTTGGCCGAGGTCATGTTGCCACCGATGGCATACACATATTTGCCATACCGGGTATGCTTCAGCGCAATGTGAAACACGGCGGCGATCACGAAGAAGATAATCACCGGCATCGCACCCTGGCCTATCGCCGTAAAGCTGTCGGAGAGGAAGCTGATCGGGTTGCCCTGAGTGTAATACTGCGCCAGACCGCGCGCCGAAACCATCATCCCGAGGGTGGCGATAAACGGCGGGATACCGGTCCGCGTCACCAGGAAACCGTTGGTCAGGCCGCACAGCAGGCCGACGCCGATCCCCGCGCAAATGGGGATCACCGCCGGCAGGTTGACCAGCGCCGGGAACATTGGCGACAGGCTATCGGAGGTTTGCGCCAGGCTGGCCGCCACCACCGCCGCAAGGGCAATAACCGAGCCGGAGGAGAGGTCAATCCCGGTGGTGATGATCACCTGGGTGACGCCCACGGCGATGATGCCGATAATCGCCACCTGCAGCACAATCAGCACCAGCCGGTTGGTATTGAGCAGGAACGACTGGTCGCGAACATACCAGCCGGCGATTTCAAAGGTCAGGGCAATCACCAGCATCACCACAAAGATGCCGGTATCTTTCGGCATTTTATGCCGCAAATTAGCGAAGAAGGAGGAACCCTCGCTGGCCGGAGCCGCCGTTAATTTCATATTACTCATTCTCTGTGCCTCAATGGGATGCCAACGACAAAATGGTTTCCTGGTCGGCTTCGTCTTTTTCCAGGATGCCGGTGATACGACCTTCATGCATCACCATGACCCGATCGCTCATGCCAAGGATTTCCGGCAGTTCAGAGGAGACCATAATCACCGCCACCCCCCGATTCGCCAGTTCACTGATAAGATGATAAATCTCCGCCTTCGCCCCGACGTCGATACCGCGGGTCGGCTCATCGAGAATTAAGATTTTCGGTTGCGCTAACAGCCAGCGCGCAATCAGGACTTTTTGCTGATTCCCCCCGCTGAGGTTATTAATAATTTGATCCATCGTCGGCGTTTTAATATTGAGCCGGCGTATTTGCTCCATGCAGTCTTCGGCCATTTTCACGTGCTGGACAAAACCGCTCTTGCCGATATATTCCGGCATTTTGACGATACTCATATTTTCCAGCACCGACAGCACCAGAAACAGGCCCGACTTTTTCCGGTCTTCGGTTAATAATGCCATCCCCTTTTCAATCGCCACGGAGGGGGAATCGATGGTCACCGGCGCCCCGTCGATCAGCACTTCGCCGCTGTCGAAGCGCTCCATACCGAACAGGCTTTCCATCACCTCGCTGCGCCCGGCGCCCACCAGCCCGGCCACGCCCAGGATTTCGCCACGGCGTACGCTAAAGCTGACGTCATGGAACACGCCCTGACGCGTCAGGTTGCGCACCGTCAGCACCTCTTCGCCGATGGTGTTATTAAATTTCGGAAACAGCTGGGTTAATTCGCGGCCCACCATCTGGGTGATCAGCGACTGCCGGGTAAATTCGGTGGTGTTTTTGCTCCCTACCCAGGTGCCGTCGCGAAAGACGCTGATCTCATCGGAGATGGCAAAGATCTCATCCATTTTGTGGCTGATATAGATGATCGCTTTACCCTGGGCGCGCAGGTCGCGGATGATGGTGAACAGGTGAGCCACCTCGCCTTCGGTCAGCGCCGAGGTGGGCTCATCCATGATCACGATATCCGCGTTCCATGAAACCGCTTTGGCAACTTCCCCCATCTGCTGGGCGGCGATGCTCAGGTCGCCCACCAGCCGGTCAGCGGTTAAGCGGATATTGAGCTTATCCAGCAGCGCCTGGGTCTGGCGGGTCAGCTGGCCGTGGTCGACAAAGCCGTATTTCATCGGCTCGCGCCCCAGCCAGATATTCTCCGCCACCGTCATATGCGGCACCAGATTGAGCTCCTGGTGGATCATCGAGATCCCCGAGCGCAGCGCATCCATGGTGTCGGTAAACTCCACCGGCTCCCCTTTCACGCGAATCGACCCTTTATCGGGGCGATAGATACCGATCAGGCATTTCATCAGCGTGGATTTACCGGCGCCGTTCTCGCCCATCAGGGCATGCACCGTTCCCGGACGCACGCGCAATGAGACATTATCGAGCGCCTTCACGCCGGGGAAGAACTTACTGATACCTTCGGCTTCAAGGGCAAAAGCGTTCATACATCCACCTCCGTATCACAGGTTGGCCAGGACTATTTCTGATTACGGTTGGTAAATTCAGCCATGTTCTCTTTGGTGATCAGCTGATACGGCACATCGATGATTTTTTCCACTTTCTCGCCGTTCGCCAGCTTGATGGCCGCGTCGACTGCGCCTTCACCCTGGCCTTTCGCATCCTGGAAGATGGTGGCGATCATCTTGCCGCTCTTCAGCATCTGCAGGGCATCCGGGGTGCCATCCACGCCGGCGATGAGAATATGGTTCGGGTTTTTGCCCAGCGCCTGCAGGGCGCCGATCGCCATTTCATCGTTGTTGGAGGCGATGGCCTGGATATCCTCACCGCTGGTCATCCAGTTGCTGACCACATCCACTGCGTCATTGCGGGTAAATTTCGCGGTCTGCTTCTGGACGATTTTGATGTTCGGGTATTTCGCTACCACCTCTTCCACCCCTTTGGTGCGGTCGCGAGTGGATTCATTCGCCAGGTCGCCGAGCAGGATCGCCACATTGCCCTTACCGTTCATCGCTTTCGCCAGCGCTTCCATCTGCAGACGGCCGGCGAGAATAGAGTCCGATCCCACATAGGCCATCTTGTCGGTCAGCTCCGCCTGCGGACGGCGGTTCACAAACACCAGCGGGATCCCGGCTTTGGTGGCCTGATCCATGATCGGTTTCACCGCGTTGGTATCCACCGGGTTGACGATAATGGCGTCCACCCCCTGGCCGATAAAGTTCTGCACCTGCTGCAGCTGCTGGGAGACATCCCCTTTCGCGTCTTCGATCTGCGATTTAACGCCATCTTTTTTCATCTCTTTTTGCATCGAGGTACGCAGGATCGTCAGGAAGTTATCGTCAAACAGCGCCATCGAGACGCCAATGGAGACATCTTTTGCCATAACCACCGCAGGCAGCATGCAGGCTAACAAAGAGGCAACAATCGTTTTCTTAATATTCATAGTTGATCCTTGATTTTGTAGGTACGCCGGTGAATGAAACAAAATGAAAAATTAATTTCAGTTACGTTGCGGCAAATGTCTGCTGGTATATCGACGACGCTGCGGCACCTCTCGCACTCCATCGTGATCTAAATCACAAATAACGGCTGTTTTATCATCACTATTTTGAAACATCAGTCCATTTACGCCGCAACCTGGATTTCAGACCATTTATTTCATTAACAAGACATTTGAAACTTTTATAAGTAAATAACTGAAATGAAAATTTTAAAACTATGCAGTAACAGAATTTTGACAGACATCTAACATTGCCGCATAAATGAGCGAAAAATGAGAAGCAGACAACGCTTTGAAGCGATCTCTCCCGGCGGGGTTGGCATTTACCCGCCGGGGAAATCCGTGTTGTCAGGAAGGGAGGCGCCGCACGCCTTAGTCCACGTTCTCGGCGCTGTAGAGGATAAAGTCGACTTTACCGTCGGCATAGGTTTGCGGCTGGTAGCCGGACTCCAGATGGCGCAGCATCAGGTCGATCGCCAGCTGGGCGTGCTGGCGGGTGTTCTGATCGAGCGTTAACGCCAGGCTGCCCTTCGCCAGCTGCTGCCGGGTGGTGTTGTAACGCTCATGGGTGATCCAGCAGACGTCGCCTTCGCGGCGGTGGCGGGCCAGCGCCTCGGCAATCTGGGTATTGCCAAGCCCGGTGTTATAGATCCCAACAATATTCCGGCTGCGGCACAGGGCTTGCTCCACCAGGCGGGTGATCTGCTCCCGCCGCTCCTCGCCCGCCAGCACGTCGCTGAGCTGCAGGTGGGGAAAGCGCTGGCTCAGCACCTCGCGGAACCCCTGAATGCGCAGGCGATGCGCGCTGTAATCTTGCCGGCCGCTGACCATCAGCACCTCGCCGGGCCGCGGCGTCATTCTCCCCAGCATTAACCCCGCCGTGCGGCCAGCCTGCAGCTGATTGATCCCCACGTGGCAGAGTCGGTCGGCGCCGGGCAGGTCCGTCGCCAGGGTGATCGCCGGGACGCCAGCCTCCCGGCAGCGGCGCAGCGCGTCGTGCACCGCGGGATGGTCATTGCCGAAGACGATGATCCCCTGACGTTGCTGGCAACTGCGCGCAATGCGCCGGGCCAGCGTCGTCGGCTGCGACTCCGGGACAAAGGTGCGGTGCAAGGTCAGACGGCGATAGCCGAGGCTATCCGCCACGGCGGCAAAATCCTGCGCCAGCTGCGGAAAGAAGAACGAGTCATTGCTGCTGAGAAAGACCTCAATCTGCCAGGGAAAGCGGTGCTCCTCCGGCAGGATCCGCTTCAGCCCCGCCTCGCGCGCCGCCTGCAGCACTTTGCGCGTGGTCTGCGGCGATACGCCGCCGCGCTCGTTCAGCACCCGGTCAACGGTGGCCACGCCGACGCCAATCTGTCTGGCCAGCATCGCCAGTGAAATGTTTTTCATCGCCCCTCTCTTCATGATGGAAATCCATCAAAACGGCAGTGTCAGTGAGTTTAGCAAACCGATTATGGTGGCAGCGTCCCCTCGCCATTCTGGAGAAAAAAATGATCTGCAAACGTTTTGCCCTGGTAGGCAGTGGTTTTATCGGTCAGGTTCATGCCGCCAGTCTTGCCCGTCATGAAGGAAGTGCGCTGACGATGGTGGCCGATGCCGCCCCGGAGCGCGCCCAGGCGCTGGCCGCCCGCTATGGCGCCCGGGCGGTGACCGTGAGCGAGGCGATCCATAGCGACGCCATCGACGCGGTGCTGATCGCCAGTTCAACCCCGTCGCATGCCGAACTGCTGGAAGCCGCCGCCAGGGCGGGCAAGGCGGTCTATTGCGAAAAACCGATCGACCTCTCCCTGGCGCGCGCCCGTGAGGTGGTGGAGCGGGTGCTCCCCCTGAACGTGCCGGTCACTGTCGGCTTTAACCGGCGCTTCGATAGCAGCCATCAGCAGCTCCGCCGCCAGCTGGAGCAAGGGCTGATCGGCCGGGTCGAGCTGGTGCAGATGGTCTGCCGCGCCTCCAGCATGCCGCCGCTCGACTATCTGCGCAGCTCCGGCGGCCAGATGCGCGATCAGGCGATCCACTTCTTCGATCTCCTGCGCTTTCTCACTGGCGATGAAGTGCGCACCGTAGCAGCGATGGGCGCGGCGCTGGCCCTGCCGGACATTGCCGAATTTGGCGATGTCGACACCTCCATCCTGATGATGCAGATGCGCGGCGGCGCGCTGGCGCAGCTGGACAATACCCGCCGCACCGGCCACGGGTACGATGAACGGATCACCCTGCTGGGCGCCGAAGGCGCGCTGGAGTCCGGTAGCCAGTCGCCGGCGGGCCCTACCCTGTGGCGCGGCAATCAGCGCATTGAGCCGGGCCTGTGGCCAGACTGGTTCAGCCGGGTACAGGGATCTTATTACCAGCATCTTGACGCCTTTATTCGCTCCCTGAATGGTGAAACCGTCGCCGACCTGCCCGGCCTGCTGGACGGCCTGCAGGCGCAGGCCATTGCCGAAGCGGCGGTTCAGTCCCTACAGCATGGCCAGTTTGTCGCCGTCGACGACTGTCGCAGAGCGGGTGCGATGCAACCGCTATCAGGCGCTGTACCTGCCTTTATGCCGGGCGGCGGCGATGCCTTGCCCGG
>NZ_KV792642.1:233234-233548 GCF_001808265.1 Klebsiella sp. HMSC16A12 | reverse complement strand
AGGCCCGCGCAAGCGCAGCGCCGCCGGGCAAGAACAGCGGGCGCGGAGCCGCTGTTATGCCGGGCGGCGGCGTCGCCTTGCCCGGCCTACATAACACAGGCATCAATACACTGTAATATCAAACGGTTGCATTGATATCCCAGGCCCGCGCAAGCGCAGCGACGCCGGGCAAGAACAGCGGGCGCAGAGCCGCTTTTATGCCGGGCGGCGGCGATGCCTTGCCCGGCCTACATAACACAGACATTAATACACCGTAATATCAATCGGTTGCATAGATATCCCAGGCCCGCGCAAGCGCAGCGCCGCCGGGCAAG
>NZ_KV792642.1:228502-233214 GCF_001808265.1 Klebsiella sp. HMSC16A12 | reverse complement strand
CGGCGATGCCTTGCCCGGCCTACATAACACAGGCATTAATCTGATTTAATATCAAACGGTTGCAGTAAAATCGTAGGCCCGTGCAAGCGCAGCGCCGCCGGGCAACAGACATCAGGCATCGTACGCGTCCTTTTGCCGGGCAATGGCAGATACGCTCGCGCTATCTGCAAACCAATGCCCGGCCGGCTCCTTAGCGTTCTTCGTTAAACACCGCGCCCACCTGGCGCCGCACCTCATCCATCACCTGCAGATTCTGCAGCACCCGACTGAGCGGCCGCAGCGGCGAGTCTCGTAGCCCCTGCCCGATGCACCAGGCAAAATGCTCCGCCTGCCAGAACAGCTGGTCGTAACGATTGCGCGGCTCTTCCCAGCGCAGCACCTGCCCGCCCTGGCTGGCAGCGAGCGTGAAGCCGCCGGGGGCGTAAAACTGGCCGTCGATCGTCAGGGTCGCCTGGCGTCCGGCCACCACCGCCCCGCCCGGCGTGTTGCTGAACAAAGTGGTGTTTAACAACCCCTGCATCCCGTTCTGCCAGCTAAACAGCATCGACGTCTGACCGTTAAGCCCCTCCGCCGTGGCGCTGCCGCGGGCGACAATCTCCTGCGGCATGCCGCCCACCATCAGCGCAAACGAGGTCAAATAGCTGCCGAGGTCCATCATCGGCCCGCCGGCAAGATCGGCATTGAAGATGCGGTGCTCGGGGGTGAAATACTCGCCGTGATCGGCCAGCAGGGTATGCAGGTCGCCGAGCGCCCCATCCTCCAGCAGCTGGCGGATCACATCATATTTCGGCGCGTAATCGCACCACATTGCCTCCAGCGCCAGCTTCCCCTGGCGGGCGGCTTCAGCCTGCAGCTCACGTCCTTCGCCGAGGTTGAGGGCGAAGGGTTTCTCTATCAGCACATGTTTGCCCGCCTTCAGCGCCTGCATGCCGTCGGGAAAGTGATGGTTGTGCGGCGTCGCAATATACACCGCATCAATATCCGGACGCGCCAGCATCTCCTCCACCTGGCCGTAAGCCTGGGGGATCCCCCATTCCGCGGCCACCCGGTCGGCCTTCGCCTGGCTGCGGGAAGCCACCGCCACCACCTGCTGCCGGCTGTAGGTTTTCAATGAGTGCACAAAGCGCTCGGCGATCCAGCCAGGACCGATAATGCCCCAGCGCAGGATGGGAATGCTCTGCGCCGCCGGGCGGCGCGGGGTTGGTAAGTGTGACGGAAACATAGCGGCTCCTTAGTCTTTAACCACGTTCACCCAGCGACGGCTGGCCATCGAGGCTTCAATCGCCGACAGCACGCGCTGATTCTGCAAACCAAATTCAAAGTTGGGATAGCAGTCGCCCTCCCCGCAAATCCCCTGCACCAGGTCATGCACTTCGATCACCTTGACGTCAAAATAGCCAAGCCCACCGCCGCCAAAATCGAAGCCGAAGAAGCCGGCATAGGCCGGGATCTGGCTCCCGGCATACAGCGTCTTAAAGCCGCGGTCGTGTTTATCATCGTTGAAGCGATATACCTGCAGTTCGTTAAAGCGCTCCCCGTCCATATACAGCGTGCCTTCGGTGCCGGAAACCTCCCAGAACACGCCGAAGATCCGCCCGGCGGCGATGCGCGAGGCCTCAATCACTCCCGCCGCGCCGCTGTCGAAATTGACCAGGCACTGAACCTGATCGTCATTTTCTACTTCCCGCCACTCGGCATCGGCCGCGACCCGGCTGGCATACCCGGCATCGCGCTGCGGCACCGGACGCTGGCGCAGGCAGGTTTGCGCGCTGGCGGTCACTTCGCGGATCCCGCCCAGCAAAAACTGGGCGACCGACAGGGTATGGGCGCCAAGGTCGCCAAGCGCCCCGCTGCCGCCGAGGGTTTTCGAGCAGCGCCAGGACCAGGGCAGGTTCGGGTCGTTATAAAACCCCTGATCAAAGGTGCCGCGAAAGCGCACCGGTTCGCCAATATCGCCCCGGGCGATAATCTGCTTTGCCAGCAGTGCCGCCGGCGTTTTGATGTTGTTAAAGGCCACCATGGTCTTCACCCCCGCGCGCCGTGCCGCCTGCGCCATCTCCTGCGCCTGCTGCTCATTGACCGCCAGCGGCTTCTCGCAATAGACATGTTTACCCGCCGCGATCGCCGCCATCGCCATTGTGTAGTGCAGATAGTTCGGCGAGGTGATATCCACCACATCAACCTGCGGATCGTTTACCAGCTCGCGCCAGTCGCCGTAGGCCTTTTCCGCCCCCAGTTTCGCTGCGTGGCGTTCGGCCATCGCCTGATCCTGATCCGCCAGCGCGTAGAGATGCGGGCGCTTGGGCAGATCGGGATAGAACATCGCCGCGCGACGGTAAGCGTCAGCGTGTGCCTGCCCCATAAAACCTGAGCCGATAAGGCCAATATTTAACCGCGCGCTCATGATGCGTACTCCTCTGACGATGAAGGGGAAGATAAATGGTGCGCCAGCCAGCAATAGGCGCGGCTGGCGGTGGCCAGCGGCGGCGCCATCGCCGGGTCCTGCTCGGCTTCGATAATCAGCCAGCCGCGGTAGTCGCTGTCCCGTACAAAGTCGAGGATCGGCGCATAGTCGATGCAGCCGTCGCCTGGGATGGTAAACAGCCCGGCGCGCACCGCCTCGTTAAAGCTCAGGTTTTCCCGATACAGACGCCCCAGCACCTGCGGACGCACGTCTTTCAGATGCAGATGGCGGATACGGTGGCCATATTTGTGCAGTACGCGCGGGATCTCGACCCCGGCGACAAAGGCGTGCCCGGTATCAAACGCCAGCCCGACGTTGTCATGGGTGTGAGACAGAAACAGCTCCAGCTCGTCATCGTGCTCCACCAGCATCATCAGATGATGGTGATAGGCCAGCTGGAGGTCATAGTCGCGCAGCAGCAGGTCGGCAAAGGTATTCAGCTTGTGGCAATACGCCGCCAGGCTGACGCGGCTTAACGGCGGCGAGAGCGAAATAGGCTCATCAAGCGGGGTTTCACCTGGGAGTTGCCCGCATTCGCCGTAAACCATCACCTTCGCGCCGAGCTGCCGGAGGAGCTGGGCGTGCTCCCGCACCGCCTCCAGCTCCGCTTCCACGCTGCGGTCGGCCAGCATGCCGCTGTACCAGCCGGACGCCAGGCGCAGGTCGGCCGCCGCCAGCAGCGGGCCCAGGGTTGCTGCCTGGCGGGGAAATTTCCGTCCTAACTCAATGCCCTGATAGCCCGCCTCCCGCGCCTCGCGCAGGCAGGTATCCAGGGGAATATCACCGCCTAAATCCTCGAGTACATCGTTGGTCCAGCACAGGGGGCTCACGCCCCACCGCAGTTGCTCTGTCGCCATCTTGTTCTCCTTTCCACCCTGTGGTCTTGTCTGGCGTCACTATAAGCAGGTGACGACCGACGATGAAAACGGAGAAATGATGGAAATCCATCATTGCGTTGGCGGTATATTCGCTATTTCAGGTAACCCTGAAAAATAAATGGAAATAATGCTTGCCGCCGGCTTATTTTGCGGATAAAAATTACTGGCTTAATAACCCGCTTCAGAGGTTATCCCTTTCATTCGAAATATGATGATAGCAATATGAAAAAAACTCAACACCGCACCAGCGCGGGCTTTTGCCGTGCGCCAAGGACAGGCCTGCTGTTATTTGCCTGAATGACACATAGCCGCTTTTAAAACATCAAATAATTAACATTCTCTCTGCAATAATATGACAAGCAGTGGGAAGGTTGGCTTGCGAAATAAGCATGAAACTTTGATGTTTTACTAATAAATAACCCCAGAGCGTCTTGCTAATTACTTATCAGGACTGGTTGGGTTATTTTATTCTGACGCCAACGGGAGAATACACCAACGTGTATCCCTCTCTCTGGCCCGGCACGCCGCTATCGCGATGAGAAACAATAAGATGAATAAGACCTGGCTTTTCACCACCCTCACCCTGGCGCTGGTCGCCGCCGCGCCGGCCCACGCCATTAGCGCGAAATACCGGGAACAGCTTGAACGTTCCGGCTGCACGCAGATGACCGACGGGATCACCTGTGATATTCATAAAACCAAAGCCGAGAATGCCGCCGCCGCACAGCACGCCAGCAGCGGCTTCGGCCCCTGGGTGGGCACCTGGTATGTTTATACGGAGTATGGCGATAAAATTGATGAGATTACCGTCACCGCTAAAACGGTGAAAACCCATGGTCATCTGGTCGAAGAGGCGAAAGCCAGCCAGGGTAAACTGACCTTCCGGGTGAAAAGCTCAGCCTTTACGCTGAACGACGCCTTTAACGGCGTATGGGCAAACGGCAGCCAGCGCGGCACGTTGCAAAAAGTCCTGTAATAACATCGCTCTGCCGACAGGCCGGGGATAATGCAGGGAGAACCTCCCGGCGCAGGCCGGGAGGGAGTGCAATGGATTACTTCTGCGGACGCATGGCCGGGAAGAGGATCACGTCGCGGATGGTATGGCTGTTGGTAAACAGCATCACCATGCGGTCGATACCAATACCCAGACCCGCGGTCGGCGGCAGGCCGTACTCGAGGGCGGTCACGTAGTCTTCGTCGTAGAACATCGCTTCGTCATCGCCCGCCGCTTTGGCGTTCACCTGATCCTGGAAGCGCTGCGCCTGGTCTTCGGCATCGTTCAGCTCGCTGAAACCGTTACCGATTTCGCGGCCGCCGATGAAGAATTCAAAGCGGTCAGTGATTTCCGGGTTGACGTCGTTACGGCGCGC